>CAJXWI010000128.1 GCA_913062735.1 uncultured Arcobacter sp. | reverse complement strand
ATTTACACATTCAAGGTAAACAAGGCCATGCTGCGTATCCTGAAAAAACAATTAACCCTATTCATCAGCTTTCATCAGCTTTGGCTTTGATTGCAGGTTATAATTTTGATGAAGGGGATGAATACTTTTCTCCCTCACAACTTATAGTTACAGATGTAAGATCTGGAATGCAAGTTACTAATGTAACACCTGATACGCTTGATTTAATGTTTAATGTAAGAAACTCTACGAATACGCAACAAGAAGACATTAAAAAATACATTCATAAACACTTTGATCATACAAATCATACTCTTAAGTTAACTCAAGGTTCTTATCCTTTTGTTACAAATAAAGAATCAAAAGTAGTTAAAGCAATGGAAGAAGCTATTAAAAATGTTTTAAATATTACTACTAAACACTCAACAGCAGGTGGTACTTCTGATGCAAGATATTTTGGTAGTTTTGGTATTGAAGCTATTGAATTTGGTGTTATTAATGATACAATTCACTCAATAAATGAAAGAACAAGTGTTAAAGAAGTAGAAGGTTTATCAGAAGTTTTTTCTTCTTTAATCAAAAATTTTGATTAGTTTTTTTTAAGTCTTAACACTATATATTAACAAAATATAAATAATAACTCTTCTTTAAAAGATATACAAAATATTTTTGTATATCTTTTATCATACATAAAAGCACTACAAAAGCCATATTTACAAATACTTTATTTATTTAGCTAGATTCATTTTGATAATTAATCTTATTTTGATTATAATTCACAATAAGCTTTAGGGGTGTCATTCTGACTGAGACCATACCCTTATACCTGATCTGGTTTGTACCAGCGTAGGAAAAAGTTATTTGATAAAATTAATTTTAAAATCCTTAAGCTTAAATATTAAAAAAGGATTATAATGTTTTCAACATTAGTTTCTCAAGGCTTAATTGCCTCTATTATTCTATTTTTAGGTTTTGCTTTTTATTCGTATAAAAAAGCTAAAAACTCCAACGATTCATTGATTATTTACAAAGATGCTGTTTCTTCTACCTTGGGAGTTTCAACACTAACTGCATCAGCTTTAGGTGTGTGGATTTTGTTTTCACCTGCTTCTTCAGCTTTATGGGGTGGATTACCCAGTGTTTTTGGTTATGCATTAGCTTCTTCTTTGCCTTTACTTGCTTTGGCTTTTTTAGGTCTTAAAATTAGAAATGCTATGCCTGATGCTTCTTCGTTAATTGAATACACAGAAGTAAAACTTGGAAAATCGTATAAAAATCTTTTACTTGTGTGTACAATTTTTTATATGTTTATTTTCTTATGTGCAGAAATGACAGCCGTTGCTAAAGTATTACAGTCTTATGGTGGTTATTCTTTAGGGTTAGGTGCTTTCATTATCTTACTTGCTACAGCATCTTATTCTTTATTAGGTGGTTTGCGTTTATCTATAAAAACGGATTTTATTCAATTTATGTTAATTATGTTTGTTTTATTGTGCTTATTTTATTTCATTCCATGGAATAAGAGTTTTGAAAGTTTTGATTTTGCTAGTACTATGAGTAGTGACTTTACAAACTTTAATCATGTGGCTTTTGGTTTAACACTTATTATTGCTGTTTTATGTACAGAAGTATTTAATCATACTTCGTGGCAAAGAGTATATGCTTTAAAAAAAGATGTGGTAAAACGTTCTTTTCTAATTTCTGCTCTAATTGTGTTTATAGTTATCTTTATTTTAGGAATGACAGGTTTATATGCCAAAAGTACTGGATTATTAGGAGCAGACGCTAATCTTGCACTTTTTGATTTATTGGCATTAAAAAGTCCAGCTACTATTTTCATCTTAATTTTATTTGTCGTATCTTTAGTATTATCTTCTAGTGATTCATTGTTAAATGGTATTGCATCCTTGTTTGTTCTTAACAAAGAAGAAAACTCTAAAAATCTGTCTTTTTACAGATGGGTGATTGTGCTTACTTGTTTTCCTGTATATTACATTGCTTCAAAAGGTTATGACGTATTTTACTTATTTTTAGTTGCTGATTTAATTTGTTGTGCGCTTATAGGACCAGCTATTTTTGCAATTCTAGGAAAAAAAGAATATCCAAAGGCTTTTTTAATTGGTATTATTTCTTTACTAATAGGTGCTTTATTGTTTCCAGGACTTAATTTCACAGATGGTATCTTGGTATCATTTTTAGGAGGAGCTAAAGCAGTTCCTACATTACTGGGTGAAAATCAACTGTTTTTCTCTTTTATTCTTTCAGTTGTTTTCTCTTTTTTCTTAACCATGCTTTTCTCAAAAGAAGCGAAAAATGTTAGAGTATAAAACACTTCAAATCATCGCTGGATCTGATTCCAGTGGTGGGGCAGGGATGCAAGCAGATATTAAAACTGCTACATCCTTGGGGGTTTATGCCTTAAGTGCGTTAACAGCACTTACTGCTCAAAATACCTGCGGCGTAAATGAAATCCTAGATATTGATGAAAAGTTTGTAAAAGCTCAGCTTGATACAAACTATGAAGATATTAAATGCGATGCAGTAAAAATAGGAATGCTTCATAAAAGTACTTTAATAAAAGAAGTAAGTGATTTTTTAAAGAAAAACAAAATACAAAATATTGTACTTGATCCTGTTATGGTTTCAACCTCAGGTGCCGTTTTACTTCAAGAAGATGCTATTTTGTCATTAAAAAACGACATGTTTTCTTTATCAGATATTATTACCCCTAACTTACATGAGGCAAGATTATTATTTCAAAAAGATATTAATACAAAAGAGGATGCAAAAGAAGCCTGTATTTATCTAGGAACTTTTGGTTGTAAATATGTTTTAATTAAAGCTTTGGAGTATGAAGTAGGTTTTAGTATTGATTGTTTGTATTGTATAAAAACAAAAGAATTTACGTATTTTAAAAATAAAAAGATTGATACCTTAAATACTCATGGAACGGGTTGTTCTTTATCTTCAGCTATTGCTTCTTATTTAGCACTTGGTCTTGATATTACAAGTGCTTGTAAAAAAGCAAATACTTATGTAAATGAAGCTATCAATTCAGGTTCTAAGTATAAAATAGGAAAGAATACTGGACCCATTAATCATATGTATAAGATTATAAAAGTTTAGTTATTTTAATCTTTTAGTGAACAAGTGTTTGGAGTTATTTTTCCATGCACTTCTACATATTCAACTCCCCATTCATACATTTCAGCTACAACAGTCTTTAATTTTTCTCCACTAGGTGTTAGTGAATACACTACTTTAGGAGGAACTTGAGCAAAAACTTCTCTGTTAATAATATTTTTTTCTTCCAGTTCTTTTAGTTTAACTGTCAATGTTTTTTGTGTTATTTCACAAATCTCTTCATTAAGTTCTTTGAATCTCTTATTCCCCGCTAATAAATGATAAATAATAGATAGTTTCCATCTGTCATTGAAAATATCTAATGTTACGTTAATAGCACAATTAAATTCTTTATTATTAATTAAATACATTATTTTCCTTATAGGTAAGTATTATATCATAAATAAGCAAATACTCTATTACTTACCAAAAGTATTGTAAGCGATGTTTAAGTATATAAGGATTATACTTGCAAAAGATAAACATAAAATGTTGCAAATAAGCCCTGTATACATTTTAAAAATGAGGGAAAATGAAAAAAGTTTTAATTATCAATGGTCATCAGAGATATGAAGGTATTGCTGAGGGAAAATTGACAAAAATCTTAATTGATGAAGCAGTAGAAGTTTTTAATGAAAAAGAGTTTGAAGTACAACACAGTGTAGTTGAAAGTGATTATAAAATCAATGATGAAGTAGAAAAGTTCGCATGGGCAGATTATATTTTATTTCAATATCCTGTTTATTGGATGGGAGTGCCTTGGATTACCAAAAAATACATAGATGAGATTTTTTCAGCCGGATACGGGAAGGTTACGTATGTAAATGATGGAAGAAGTTCAAAAGACAGTACTAAGAGGTATGGAAGTGGAGGGTTAATGCAAGGTAAAAAATATATGTTAAGTTTTACTTATAATTGTCCTTCTAGTGAATTCTCAAATACGGATGGTTTTTTTGATGGTTTGTCTTTAGATGAAGCCAATATTGCTACTCATAAAACTTTCCAATTTTGTGGGGCTGCTGCATTAGAGAGTTATGCGATGCATGATATTTTTAAAAGTGAATTGGATGTTAAAAAAGAGTTGTTAGACTTTAAAAAAACATTAAAGAACAACTTTAATTAAAAAATGACGTAAAAATATTCTTGAAATAAATATAACAAGGTTATTTTGAACTAAAATAAAAGGAAAAGAAATGAATAAAGAAACAAAAAAAGAACTGTTTACTGAAGCAATGGATTTTAGACATGCGTGTAAAGTATTTGATGATACAAAACAAATTGATGAAAAAGATTTTGATTTTATTTTAGAAACAGGACGTAAATCGCCTTCCTCTTTTGGTATGGAACCTTGGAAATTTTTAGTAATTAAAAACGAAGAATTAAAAGAAAAGATTAAAGAAGTATCTTGGGGTCAAGTTCAAGTTACAAGTGCAAGTGAATTAGTAATTGTACTTGCTAAAATTTATGATGTAAAACCTGAATCTAGTATCCCCTCTAAACGTTTTGCAAGACGTGATATGCCACAAGAAAAATATGATTTTTACTTAAATTTATATGCAAATCACTTAAGTGATACCTTAAGTTCTGATGAAAATATTTATGCATGGACATCTAAACAAACGTACTTAGCTGTATCTAATATGATGACAGCAGCTGCAAGTATTGGAATTGATTCTTGTCCTATTGAAGGTTTTGAAAAAGAAAATCTTGAAAAAATATTAAACCTTGATACGAGTAAATACCAAGTGTCCGTGGTACTTCCTTTTGGGTACAGAATCAATGAGCAAAGTACTCAATTAAGACTTTCTTCAAGTGAAGTTGTTGAAATAATTAAATAAAATCTAAATAAGTATTAATTTTAATACTTATTTTAGAAGCACTACTTTGTTTCTTCCTGTTTCTTTTGCTTCATATAAAGCTAAATCTGCTTTTTTAAGCATGTCTTCAAAAGAAGAGCCAAAAGATGTAGTAAGACCAATAGATACGGTGAAATTAAGTTCTAGATCATCAATTGTAAGAACAGATTCTTCAAATGCTTCTCTAATTTGTTCATAAAGGTCTAAAATTTCTCTTTCACTGATATTTTTACTGATAATACAAAATTCTTCTCCACCTACTCTGGATATCAAATTATTGTCATCTAAAAATGTATTTAAAATTTTAGGAATATACTTAATTGCTATATCCCCAATATCATGACCATAGGTATCATTGATGTTTTTAAACTTATCTATATCAATAATTGCGCAGGAAATATAGTCATCTACCTTTTTCGTTTTTTCATAAATTCTTGTGCCTTTTTCAAATAAATAACGTCTGTTATACATTCCTGTCATGTAATCCTTATTTGCCCTATCACGGCTTAGTTCAAAAAGCTTAATAATATCAAGATTGGAATTTACTCTTGCATAAAATTCTTCGTCTGAGAAGTCTTTATAAATAAAATCATTAGCACCGTATTTCAAAAACTTTGCAACAACATCTTTATCTTTTATTGAAGACAGAGCAATTATAGATATCTCATCTTTTTTATATTTTTTACGCATTAGTGCAGTTAGTTCTAAACCATTCATTCCAGGCATTATATAATCAACTAAGATTAATTTTATTTTATTTTTGCTTTTCATTATTTTGATTGCATCTTCTGCACATGAAGCTAGAATAGTATTGATATTATATCGTTTACATAAGTGCTTTATTTTTGCAGAAAAAGATCGGGAATCATCAACTACAAGCACATCAACTTTTGAATTTTCAATAAATCTTTCTACAACATAAGCGGTATAGTCTAAGGCATAAGAACCGTTTTTAATTACATAATCTATAATGAAGTCATGTTTATATAAGGGATTATTTTGATCATATTGTTTGGCTGTTAAAATAATACTAGGAATTGAAAACTTTTCCATAAAAGGTATTATCTCACCATCTGGAGCATCTGGTAGACCTAAATCTAAAATAGCAATATCAAATTTTCCTTTTTCTTGAAGTAAAAGATTCGCACATTCTTGTTTTGATTTTGCAGTAAATATTTTTAATGAATCTATATTTTCTAATACAGAAACCAAGCCATTTAATAATGTTGTACTGTCATCTACAATAAGTATTTTCAAGCTGAAGCCTTTTGTTATTTGAAATAATTATATAGTTATTTAATTTAAAAACTTCCTATGTTTTTAAATTAAATTTTATAACAAGTTTTTAATTTACCTTATGGAAAACTTAGATATTTTTAGATATAATCGCCTTTTATTAAATAATGGAGATTTTATGGTACAAACAGTTAATCTGAGAAAAGCTTATGGCTCAAGAGTTTTATTTCAAGATATTAATGTCAAATTAGACTCGGGAAAAAGATATGGGTTAATCGGTGCAAATGGTGCCGGAAAAACTACCTTTCTTAAAATACTATCAGGTATTGAAGATGCAACTGATGGTGAAATTCAAGTGCAAAATGGTAAAAAAATTGGAACACTAGGGCAAAATCAATTTGCATATGAAGAATATTCAATTTTTGATACCGTTCTTTTAGGAAATAAAAGACTGTATGCTGCGATTAAAGAAAAAGAAGAACTGTATTTAGAAGAGTATACAGATGCAATTGGAGATAAATTAGGTGAATTAGAGATTATTTGCTGTGAAGAAGATCCAACATATGAATACGATGTTAAAATTACAAAAATTCTTGAAGATTTAGGTTTTCCAGCTTCTCAACACAGTGATTTAATGTCAAGCATTACAGGTGGAGATAAATTCAAAGTCTTATTGGCACAAGTTTTATACCCAAAACCAGATGCATTATTCTTAGATGAGCCAACAAATAACTTGGATATTGCAACTATTGGATGGTTAGAAAACAGATTACAACACCATGACGGAACAATGGTTGTTATTTCTCATGATAGACACTTTTTAAATGCTGTTTGTACTAATATTTTAGATGTTGATTATAAACAAATCAGAGAATTTTCTGGGAAT
>CAJXWI010000127.1 GCA_913062735.1 uncultured Arcobacter sp. | reverse complement strand
GATTATTTAACTATTCAGAGTGCAATAAAGATGAGAATTTAATTGTTGCTTATATTGGTGATGGAAATAATTTAGCACATTCTTGGCTAAATCTTTGTGCGAAAATTGGCTTTGAATTAAGAATTGCAACCCCTGTTAATTACGAAGTAAATCAAGATATTTTAAATGAAGCCCTAGAAGATGCAAAAGTATCAGGTGCAAAAATTACTATTTATACTGACCCAAAACAAGCAGTTAATGGTGCAAGTGTTGTTACAACGGATACTTGGGTATCTATGGGGCAAGAAGATGAAAAAGAAAAAAGAATAAAAGACTTCACAGGTTATATTGTTGATAAAAAGATGATGAATGAAGCACAAAGTGATGCTATTTTTCTTCATTGTTTACCAGCATATAGAGGTTATGAAGTAAGCGCTGACATTTTAGACTCAAAAGCAAGTAAAGTCTTTGAAGAAGCAGAAAACAGACTACATGCTCAAAAAGGTATTATGGTGTGGTTAGATTCCAAAAGAAACGATTAGAAAAAGTACTTATAAGTAGATTTTTCTTTGCCCTAATTTAGTATTATTAGGGCAACACCTTAAGAAGTAGAACCTGTGTTTTATTTATATGAAGTGTACGTGAAGATCATTAGGTAAAACAATGAATCATGATTGATAAGAGCAAAAGTTCTTCAAGAATTTAAGATGCTAAGAACTGAATTATATCTAAGATAAATACCCAATAAAATAAACTAGTAAAGGATTAAGATGGATTTTTGGCAAAATATTTATGCAAATTTTGACCCTGTTGCTTTTAGTATATCGTCTGTATCAGTTCATTGGTATGGCATCATGTATGCAACCGCTTTATTGTCTGCAATTTTTGTGGCAAAAGAATTGATTAAAAGAGACAATATTAATATTAAAGAAGCTGTTTTTGATTCTTATATTTGGTGGGTTGAAATTGGTGTTATATTAGGGGCTAGAATTGGTTATGTTTTATTTTATGATACACAAAGCTCTTATTATTTAACTCACCCTTGGCAAATCTTTAATCCTTTTGTAAATGGTGAGTTTACAGGAATTTCAGGTATGTCTTATCATGGAGCAGTAATTGGTTTTGCAATAGCATCCTACTTATTTTGTAGAAAACATAAATTATCTATGCTTTTTTTAGCAGATATATCTGTTGTTGGAATTTCTTTTGGTTATACCTTCGGACGGATAGGAAACTTCTTAAACCAAGAATTAATTGGGCGCACAACAGATCTTCCTTGGGGAATTTATGTAGAAGAGAGTTTAAGACACCCTTCTGCACTGTATGAAGCCTTTTTAGAAGGCTTTGTAATATTTGTAATTTTGTTTATATACCGTAATAAAACAAAATTTACAGGGCAATTATTCTTAATGTATGGTTTTTTATACTCTCTAATGAGAATTATCGCAGAAACATTTAGACAGCCTGATGTGCAATTGGGATTTTTACTAAATACAACTTGGTTGACAATGGGTATGTTAATTTCGTTTATTTTTGCAAGTATTTGCTTGATAATTATACTAAAAGTAAAAAAACAAAAAACTTAAGTTTTTACTGCTTACTTATCTAGATTTAGGGTCAACTAAAGAGCTTAAATCTTCAATTCTTTTTTCGTATCGTTCTAATGTAGCTTGAAGTACTTTTATTGATTCGTAAGCTTTGATTAATTTATCATCAAGTAAGATTTCTCTTTTTTTTGATTTTTCATACTTAAAATTAGATGATTCCATAATTTTGTGCAGTTTAATCATTCTGTCTTTATAAGAGGTTTGTAAGGTAGTATTTCTATCATCTGTGGCTTTTATCTTATTTTCCAGACCTAAAACTCTGGCTTTCTCTTCTATTAATCTGCTTCTTGATGTTTTTAATTGGGCTTCAATATTAACAATGAATTCATTGATTTTTTCATTTTTTACTGAATCTTTTAATTCGTTCTCTTTAATTGCTAACTCGAGTTTGCCTGTTACTCTTGATTCTAACATGTTTTCATCATTAATCAATTTGGATTTTTGTTGTAAAATATATCGCTTAAGTGTTTGTTTTTCTTCTTCTTCTTGAGTAATTAGAAAACCAATATAAATAAACTCAATTAATTTTCCTTCAAGATCAAAAATAGGAATGATAGTCGTTTTTGTATAAAAAGTTTTTCCATTTTTAGAAATATTTTTAAGTTTCCCTTTCCAAACTTTTCCTTCTTTAATATAAAGCTGAATGTTGTTGTATAATTCACTTGATGTATCAGGGTGCTTTATTATGTTTCTATTGTTTCCTAATATCTCATCTTCTTTATACTCAGAGATTTCACAAAACAATTTATTTACTTGAATAATCTCACCATCAATACTTGTTTTACTAATAAGATTTTGCTTATCTAAGACTGCTTGAAAACTTTGTAGCTCGTTTTTTTGCTGTTTAATAAGCTTATTATTATTGATTTCACTTAGAATATTTAAAATAATTTTTAAGGTAGTAGTTAATTGCATGGGTTTTAAAATATAATCAGCAACTTTTAGTTTAATAGACTTAATAATGTTTTCTGTATCTGAAAATGCGGTAGAAACTAAAATAGGAATTTTCTTATCTTTTATTCTTACTTGAATCATAAATGATATCCCATCCATTTTAGGCATGTTTAAATCAGTAATAATAATATCTATGGATTCTTGATGTTCTAAGTAAAGATTAAGACCTTCTTCTCCATCAGCTGCAGTATAAACATTCTTAAAGAACTTTTGAAGTATACCACTTGTTTCTTTTCTAATAGTATCTTCATCTTCAAGATAAAGGACAGTAGATGTCTTAAGTATACTATCCTTAAACTGACTATTAGACGATGACATATTAAGACCTGATTTTTTTGTATTTTTCAGTAATACTGTCGTCTTTATTTTTGTAGCCATTCTTTTCAGCTAATTTATCTATTTTTTCAATCAGTGGTTTTAATTCAAGATTGTGTCGTTTTGCAAAAAATTTAATTTCTTCTTCTCTTTGTTCTTTAGTACAGAAGTAATAAAGCCTAACTAAAAAGTAGTTTGAAACTTCATCATCATGAGTATATCCATACTCAGCAGCAAGATTATTGATTTTATCTTTAACTAAATCAATTCTCCATCCATGCCTAGTAGCGAACTCTTCAATTTTTACGTCTTTTTGTTCTTGTGTACAGAATATAAAAATATTTTTAATGAAAAGCTTTGGAATTTGAATTGCAATTAATTGAAAATAATTTTCTTTACAATGCTTAGAACAAAAAGCTTTACTCATTGCAATTTTTTTATTACAAAATGGGCAATGTGACATTATGATTTACCTTTAATTATTATTTTATACGTTTTTGCTTTAGTAATATCTTGCAAGAATTTCGGATCAATTTCATGTAATGCAACGATATCTATAAAGTTATCGTGCATAATCCATCCTTTTCCCGTATCAACAATATCTTCAGTTTCGAACATATTAATTAATTCTTCTCTTGTTACTATTACTTCTTCCATTATACCACCCTAAACAAAGTTTAAAATTAATTTTTGACTTCATCAATTACATAACCTTTATTAGAATGATTTCTAATAATTTCGTAATATGTTTTTTGTCTAATTTTATTTACAATATTTCTCATAGTGTAAATAGACATGTTTTTACCTTTCCACACAACATTTCTAATAATATCATAATCAATAATATCACCTTTTTTAATAATTAAAAGTTTTAGAAATGATTTTTCAAGTCTTGTAAAATCAATTAAAGCACCACCTGCTTTAAAAAACTGATCTCTGTATTCATCAAAGTATATTCCGTGTTGGAAATCATACTTATCCCCTCTTTTTGTTTGATTAAGACACATAATAACTGCTAGTTTAATATCTTTTAATCTTAAGGGTTTAGTTGTAAAGGTATAAGCACTGTTGTTAATTGCAGTAACAATATCATCATTTATTTCATCACTTGAAACAATGATTTTTGGTAATGTAGGTGCTACTTGCGTTAACTCGTTACATGTTTCACTAAATGAATATCCATCCAAACTTGTATCTATTAACACAATATCAAAATTACATGTAGAAGCTTCTTCTACTGCTTCTTTTGCATTTGACATTATTTTTATTTCTTTAAAATATTCATCCAATTCTTTTTCAAATGAATTTTTTATTTCAAGATCATTACTTATAACTAATAGTTTTGCGTTATAAAGTTTTCTTATATTTTTTACTGTTTTTAACATGATTTACTCTTTCTCTTTAGTATCTTAATAATTATAACTAAAATAATAAAACTTGTCAAAGTTTTATTATTATAAAATAAACTTTTTATACATTTATTGTTATTATTTAAGCTCACCCCAGCTTTTACCGACACAAACGGATACTTCCAAGGGAATTGATAAAGTCATGATTGAAGACATTATATAACTTAAATCGGTTATTATTTCATTTACTTTGTTATCTTTTATTTCAAATATCAATTCATCATGAATTTGTAACAACATTTTAACATCAGTGTTTTGTGAATATTTCTTATGTATTTTGTTCATTGATAATTTAATTAAATCTGCAGCACTGCCTTGAAAAACAGTATTAACGGCTTCTCTTAAAAAAGCAGCCTTTTGCATTCCAGCTACAGAGGTAAAATCAAAAACTCTTCTTCTTTTCAATAATGTCTCAACATAACCATTTGACATTGCATCTTCTTCAATTGACTTTAAATATGGTTTAACACTAGAAAAGGCTTCAAAATAAGATTCTATGTAAACTTTTGCTTCTTTACTGGTGATACCAACTGTTTCACTTAGTTTTTTTGCTCCCATTCCATAAATAAGTCCAAAGTTAATCGATTTTGCAATATTTCTATATTCTTTTGCTTTTTCTTCTCCAAAAATATGAGCAGAAGTTTGAGTATGAATATCAAGTCCAGAATTAAAGGCATCAACAAGGGCTTTGTCTTGTGAAAAATGTGCCAAAAGTCTTAATTCAATTTGTGAATAATCAATTCCGACCAAAGAATACCCCTCTTTTGCAATAAATGCCTCTCTAATATGTTTGCCTGCTTCACTACGTGTTGGAATATTTTGTAAATTAGGATTCTTTGAGCTTAATCTCCCTGTTGCAGTTCCTGTTTGTAAAAAAGAGGTGTGTATTCTTTGATCCTTACTTTTTATTCCAAGTGCTAATAAAGGCTCAATATAAGTAGATTGAAGTTTATAGGCTTCTCTGTATTGAAGTATTAAAGGTATGATTTCATGAGCATCAATAAGTTTATTTAATACAGCTTCGTTTGTACTGTATCCAGTTTTTGTTTTTTTGCTTGCTTTTAAACCAAGATTTTCAAATAAAACTTCTCCTAATTGTTTGGGAGAATTTAAATTAAACACGCCTCCTGCTAAAGTACATATTTTTTCATTCAGTTCTTTAATATGTACAGAATTTTTTATTTTCAATGTTTCTAAAATATTTGTGTCAATTTTTATACCTTCATTCTGCATGTCAGAAAGTACTTTGATGAAATAAAATTCATGTGCCTTTGCATGTTCTAATAAATGTTCATTTTCTTTAAAATCTACTAACAAAGATTCATAGAGTTTATAGGTCAACAAAGCATCTTCACTCGCATATGCACACGCATCTTCTAAATCTACATTTGAAAAATTCTCACCTTTTTTAACCGTGTCTTTAAATGCAATCATTTTGTGGTCATAATATTTTAAAGCCAGAGCGTCCAGACCTACTTTTGAGCCTGGATCTAACATCCATGCCATTATCATTGTATCTGCGAATAATGTTAAGTCATATGAGAAATTAAATTTTATAACATCGTAATCGTATTTAAAGTTTTGCAAAATGAGTTTATGTTCATTTAGCATTTTTATGGCTCTTAGTGCAGAGTCCTTTGAAACTTGATCAGGAACTCCTAAATAAAAATGATCAATGGGTACATAGTACGCTTTTGCAGTATTAAAACAAAAAGAGAAACCAACAATTTTAGCTTTTTTTGTATCTAAATCAGTGGTTTCCGTATCAAAAGCTATTAAAGAATTTTTTGGAATAGAAGCAATGGTTTCAAAAAGTGTTTTTTCATCATTTAATAATATCTTCTCAAAAGATATACCTTCTTTTACTAAAGGAACTATAGAAGATTGGGCTTGTGAATTAGGAATGTTGGTTCTGTAGTTTAATCCCATTTGTGAAACTCTTGTAACAACTGCGTTTAAACCAAAGTCAATAAGAGTATCTTCTATTTTTAATATAGGATTTTCACTTGGTAGAACAAAGTTTTCAATATCATCAATACTGTGAGAATCTTTTTTTAAAGTAACCAATTCTTTTGAAATATAAGCCATTTCCTTACTTTCTTTTAAAAGTTTAATCCATCTTGGTTTTTCGATACTCTCAATATTCTTATAAATATTATCCAAGTCTCCAAATTGCTCGATTAACGCTTGCGCAGTTTTAGCCCCTACTCCTTTTACTCCAGGTACATTATCAGCAGAATCACCTAAAAGGGCCTGATAATCTGTAAATTGTGAAGCTTTAACTCCATATTTGTCAAAACATGTTTTTTCACTTACTACTACTTTTTTAATAGGATCAAATAAAAATACTTCGTCATCTTTTATTAATTGATATAAATCTTTATCATGGGAAACTACTCTTACTTGAAGGCCTTTTAATACAGCATCATGTGCAATTGATGCAATAATATCATCTGCTTCAAAACCAACTCTAGCAGCTGTTTGAAAGCCCATTTTTTCAATCCACTCAATTGCAACTGGAAGTTGAGCTATTAAATCTTCTGGTACTTCTCCTCTGTTGGCTTTATATAATGAGTAGATATCATTACGAAAAGTAGGTCCTTTTGAATCAAGAGCAAATACAATATAGTCTGTTTGAAAATCTTTTCCGATATTTAAAATAAAATTCATAAATCCGGTTAATAAACCTGTTGGAAATCCTGTTTTTGATTTTAATGGAGGCAATGCATAATAAGATCTAAATAAAAACCCAAATGTATCAATAACTGTTATATTTTTCAATATTAATCCTTTTTATATTTTTTTATAATATAATAATAACA
>CAJXWI010000126.1 GCA_913062735.1 uncultured Arcobacter sp. | reverse complement strand
TTTTGGGAAAAAGTCTCATTTTTTATCGCAAGTAGTAACTTTTTTTACTGCGTTTATTTCTCAGTTTTCTAATATTGCTATTGTAGTTGCAGGCGTTTATTTAGCAAGTGTTGGTGAAATGACTATGGGAGCAATAATTGCTTCTATGATGCTAAATGGACGTGTAATAGCACCCGTTTCTCAAATAGTTGGAATGATTATTCGCTTTGATAAAACAATATTATCTTTAAACAATATTGATGAAGTAATGAAAATGCCAGTTGAGAGAGAAAGTGATAAAAACTATTTATCAAGACCTGATTTAAATGGGGATATTATTTTTAAAGATGTGGATTTTTCTTATAAGGATCAAAACTTTTTGGTTTTAAAAAATATTAATTTGACTATTAAACAAGGTGAAAAAGTTGGTATTATTGGAAAAATAGGATGTGGAAAATCAACACTTTGGAAATTAATCATGAACCTTTATGAGCCTAAAAATGGGTCTGTATTGGTGGATAACTCAGATATTAGGCAAATTGATCCTGTTGATTTACGACGTGCCATTGCTTGTGTACCTCAAGAACCTTTTTTATTTATGGGCAGTATTAAAGATAATATTACTATTGGGGAAGAACATGCAAGTGATACAGAAATACTAGAAGCTGCTAAGATTGCAGGCGTACATGATTTTATTGGTAAACACGATGTGGGCTATGATTTATTAGTAGGGGAGAGAGGTGAAGGTTTAAGTGGGGGTGAACGACAAAGTGTTACTTTGGCAAGAGCTATTATTACAAATCCAAATATTTTGATTCTTGATGAACCTACGAACTCTCTTGATGGACAAAGTGAGGAATTATTTAAACGCCGAATTAAAGATATTGTTGAGCATAAAACAATGATTTTAATTACTCATAAACCCTCTGTTTTATCACTTGTTGACAGATTAATTGTAATGGATGATGGAAAAATAATTGCTGATGGACCTAAAGAAGAGGTTCTTGAGAGTTTAGCAGGAAAAAGTAAAAGGGTAAATCATGCATAAAGAAGATGTTGATTTTGTACATACTTTACAAGCACAAGTAAATGCCGAACCAAGTAATTTTACGAATAAATTCTTTTATTTGATAATAGGTTTTTTCTTTATTGCAATTGTCTGGGCCTATTTCTCAAAAATTGATGAATTAGCAAGAGGAGAAGGAAAAGTTATACCTTCTGAAAAAATTCAAACTATACAAAGTTTAGATGGTGGAATTATTGCTGGAATCTTGGTTAAAGAAGGCAGTTTTGTTAAAAAAGGTCAAGCCTTAATTCAAATTGATACTACACGATATAAAGCTTCATTAGATGAAAATAAGAAGGCGTATTGGGGATTATTAGTGTCAAAAGTAAGACTTCAAAGTGCCCATTCTATGAATATGAAGTATAAAGTTCCTGTATTAAAGTTTTCAAAAGAATTAAGAGAGAATGTACCAGATATAATTAAAAGCGAAAGAGTTTTATATCGAGCAGAAATAAGTGAACATAAAATTGCCTTAGAAATCTTAGAAAATCAATTGGGACAAAAAATACAAGAGCTCTTTGAATTAAAAGCAAAAAAGAAACAATTGTTAACGACAAAAATTTTGGTACGTGATGAGTACAAAACGATTAAGCGCTTGGTTGAGTCTAGAGCAAAATCTAAGATTGAACTTATTACTGTAAAAAAAGAATTAAATATTATTGAAGGAGATATTTCTGCTATTAATGCAAGTATCCCAAAAGCACAATTAACAATACAAGAAGCAAAAAACAGAATTGTTGAAAAAATAAACAATTACAAAAGTGAAAACTTAAAACAGTTGCATAAAGAAAATATAGAGATAAAAAAATACGAATCTATTTTAATTGAAGAAGAAGATAAATTAGATAAAACCGTAGTTAAATCCCCTGTTAATGGGGTTATAAAATTAATCAATGTCAATACAGTAGGTGGAGTTGTACGATCTGGAGATAATCTAATTGAAATTGTGCCTCAAAGTGATGTCTTATTAATTGAAGCAAAAATTGATCCTAAAGATATCGCTTTTATTAATCCTGAACAAAAAACTGTTATTAAGATTACTGCCTACGATTTCTCAATTTATGGCGGATTAGAAGGACAAATTGTAGAGATATCTGCTGATAGTATAATAGATAAAGAAGATAAAAATCAAAAATCATATTATCGTATTCTGGTTAAAACTAATAAAAATTATTTGGAGAGAAACAGTAAAAAACTTCCAATAATTCCTGGAATGATTGCCTCTGTTGACATAATCACTGGACAAAAATCAATACTGGATTTTTTATTAAAACCAATGTTAAAATCAAAACAAAGTGCCTTCCATGAAAGATAATAATTATCTTTCATTTTGTAATACAAAGAGTTTCAAATTAAAATTTTGTTATAATCGCATATGAAATTAACTAAAAACTTTGATAAACTAAAACAAATTAAAACGGTTGGTATTATTTTACGACCAAATTCTCCTTCCTTAATTGAACAATATGAAATAATTAGACAGCATTTTTGTGATGAAAATATTGAAGTACTTTTAGAAGATAAATCTTCTTTAATGATTTATAATAAAAAAGCCTATTCTTTTGATGACTTATGTAAAAGAAGTGATTTTTTAGTTTCTCTAGGTGGAGATGGCACATTAATCTCAGTGGTAAGGAAATCTTTTAATTGTGATATTGCTGTTTTAGGTATAAATCTTGGAACTTTAGGTTTTTTAACAGATATTCCTTTTTCTAAAGTAAAACCATTTTTGCAAGATTTAAAAAAAGATATATACAAAATTGATTCTCGTATGATGATCTCAGGTTCAACAAAAGAAAATACTTTTGTTGCTTTTAATGATATTGTTATTTCCAGAAAATCAATCTCATCAATGATTAGAATTCATGCAAAAATTGATGGAAAAGCTTTTAATACTTATTATGGAGATGGAGTTATTATTTCAACACCAACAGGTTCAACTGCTTACAACCTTTCTTTAGGTGGTCCTGTTGTTTTTCCTTTAACAGATGCTTTTATTGTTACTCCTGTTGCACCTCATTCTTTAACACAAAGGCCCCTAGTACTTCCGGCTGACTTTGAGATAGAGTTTACTGTTTTAGGCTCTCAAGGTGCTGTAATTATTGTTGATGGGCAAGAATTTTATGGAATTGAGCAAAATGAGTCTATAAAAATAGAGATTGCTTCAAAAAAAGCAAAATTAATACACAGACAAGAACGAAATTACTTTGAAGTATTAAGTGAAAAACTGCAATGGGGAAATTAAATGATTAGTAGGTTTTATTTAGAGAATTATCTCTCATTTTCAAAAGTTGATTTAGAGTTTAATAAAGGTCTTATCGTATTTACGGGACCTTCTGGTGCAGGTAAATCAATTTTGATGGATTCTTTATTGGCCTTATTTGGTATTAAAGAAGGAAAAGCTTCTTTAAGTGAAGTCGTATTAGAGGAAACAAATATATCAAATGACTTATTTGATATAAAAACTAAGGACGATATCTATATAAAAGAAATTAAAAAAGATAAAACACGGTATTTTTTGAACAATCAAAGTCTTTCAAAAAAGAACTTAAAAGATTTTTCTTCTTCTTTAGTTAAACATATTCATGTAAAAGATAATTCTGATTTTGAAAGTGATAAACTTATTACTTTTTTAGATTTTTTATCGCAAAGCGAAAATAAAAACTTTAAAAAACTAGAAGCATCCTTTAGTGAAAAATATATTGAATTTCAAGCAGTGAAAAAAGAGTTAAATAAAATCCTTCAAGATGAGTCCAAACTTGAAGAGCTAAAAGAATTTGCAAAATATGAAATTGAAAAAATTGATGCAATTTCTCCCAAAATTAATGAATACGATGAACTAAAAGAAATCAGAAAAACCCTAAGTAAAAAAGACAAAATTGAAGACGCTATTAATGAATCAAAAGCAATCTTTTCTTTTACTTCAAAAGTTTCAAAAACCTTAAATTTAATGGAAAAAGACAGTTCATTTTTTGATGAAGCATTAAATGAACTGAATAATATTTACGAAGGTTTTACAGATTCTTTGTTTGAATTAGAAGATATGGATATAGAAGAGGTTTTAAATCGGATTGAATTATTAAGTTCACTTGAAAAACGTTTTGGCTCAATTGCTTTGGCTCTTGAGTATAAAAAGAAAAAAGAAGAAGAGCTTGATTCTTATGACAATATTATTTTCTCAAAGTCCCAATTAGAAAAAAAAGTTCTTGTACTTAATGATGAACTTAATGTTTTATCAAATAATTTAAGCAGTGAGCGAAAAAAATCTGCTAAAATTCTTGAAAAAAAAATCAATCATTATTTGAAGTACTTGTATTTATCAAATGCGCAAGTTGTAATTGAAGAAAAAACACTTGATGAAACAGGTATTGATAAAGTAGTTTTTATTTTAAACAATGTTAAACTAGATACTATTTCTAGTGGTGAGTTTAATAGACTAAGACTTGCTTTACTTACATCAATGAGTGAGTATGAGATCAATGATAATGGTATTTTATTTTTAGATGAAATTGATGCTAATTTATCAGGAAAAGAGTCTGCTGCAATTGCTACGGTACTTAAAAAACTAACACAGAAATATCAGATATTTGCTATCTCTCATCAACCACAACTAACAGCTTGTGCTTCGCAACATTTTTTTGTGGATAAAAAGAATAATAAATCGAGTATTACCGAACTTTCTAAAGGCGAACAAGAAAATGAAATTGCACGTATGATTTCAGGTGAGAAAATCACTTCAGAAGCTCTTGTTTTTGCTAAGGATTTGATTCAGGCTTCTTCCTAGAGATATTAGTAACTCCATCAACAATTGAGTTTAATTGTTTTTTGGAGCTAAGATGCGTATATAAAAAGCAATTGCTATTGCTTTTTATATACTTACATTAAACTCTTTTCTCATATTTTCAGTCAAAGATTTAAGTTTTGTCCAATCTGTTGGATTAGAAGTTTTTTCCAAAAGTGGGCCTAAGTTTTTATGGAATTTTTTTAAGAAATTATGAATATATTCTGTTTTGTTAAAAGGATTATTGATATATGCTCCATTATCAATTAATTCTACAACTAAATCTGTATAACCTAAGAAAGCTGCATAATTAATAGGTAAAACTCCAAATTTATCAGGTTTATTTAATAAGTCTTTGTTGAAAGATAAAATTAATCTAAATACTTTGACTTTATTTTGCCACATACAGTTATGAATCATATTTCTACCTCTGGCATCAACAGCGTTAATATCAGCTCCTGCATTAAGAAGTATCTTTATGGTTTGAATATCATTATCTAAAATTGCTTTATGTAAGGTAATACCTCCATGAGAATCTCTTGCATTGACATCAGCACCTAAGGTAATTACTTGTTTTAACATTATGTAATATAAACGTTGCTCAGATACTTTTTTAAAGGCAATATTTTCTGCCATATACTTATAAACAATATTTGAATTTTCTCTGTCTCTTTGATTAATATCTGCTCCATATTTAGCCAAAGATTTAACCAAATCTATATTATTATGAAAAACAGCATCGAAGAAATAAGGTTGGTCTTGTGAATTTAGCATTGTTAAATTCACTTCTCCATTTAATAGAATTTCATTTAATACTTGTCTATAATTTTGTGTTTCATCAATATTGCGTTTTTCTTTTAATTTCATCTTTTTTTCATTGTGCAATACAAGCTCAATAGTAATAAGTTTTTCAATAATTGTTCGATTGTCATTATCTGTAATATTAGGACGTGCTCCATAATTAAGTAATAATGAAACAGCTTCTATATTAGAGCTACCTTTCATAGCAGCAGTTGCTAAGGCTGTCGTATTTGAAGAGTCAATAAAGTTAGGATCAACACCGTAATCTAAAAGAATTTTCATAATATCAATATTATTAACAGCTGTTACATAGGTTAAAACGTTTTCTCCATCATTATTATATACATTGTAATTTATTTCTTCTTCGATTAACCAAGGAATCATATCAATTAAGTTAATTAGTGGAACTTTTTCATCTGCTGTCAAGTCTTTAAGACCTGGGAATTCTGTGTTAATATACTTAATTAGTTCCATTAAAACAGTATTTCCATCTTTATCAACATGGTTGATATCTAAACCCAAAGATAAAGCATACATAAAAGTATCTATACTTGAAGCTCCTTTTTTTACAATGTAAAATAAAGTGGATTTTCCATCTGGGTCATTCTTTTCTAAATCAAATTTTGATTTGGACAAGATTAATTTTAAAATAGCTGGATTAGTGTATGTGTTTTCATAAAATAGAATATCGCCATCTATTTTTACTATTTTATTAACAATAATATCATTTATGATTTCTAAATTATTTGAATCTATGGCATCAAAAATAAGATTATGGTTATTTAAATCGATATTGTCTATTTTTTTTACACTTTTTTTCAAGAAAACATAAATAGACTTTCTTGAATATTTAACAGCTTCTTGTATTGCTGTTCTTCCCTCGTTATTTCTTTCGTCAAGTTTGGCACCTGCTTGAATCAATAATTTTACAGCTTCAGTAGCACCTAACTTAGAAGCTAATATTATTGCAGTATTTCCTTCTTCATCACATAGATTCTTGTCAATTTTTTTAGACAGTAACCATGTAATAGCTTCTATCGAATTGTTTTCTGCGCATATATGAAGAAAACCTTTTTTATGATCATTTACATAATTTATTTGTACATCTTTTAAAATAGAATTTGCTTTAGATTCTGCGAATGTGGGCTGATTAAGTACGCTTATTAAATCTTCTGCTGTATAAGTTTTAAATAATTTCGAAAACATAAGTGGTCCTTTGATTAAGACATTTTAGCAAAAGAAAGTATTTTAAAAGATTAAAATAAATAAATAATTACTTAATTCACCTAGAAAGAGTGAAAAACATACCATTACTTACAGAATTTAATAATTAAAAAATAAATATTATTTTTTAATTAAAATTTCAGCTCTAAAAGTCGAATAAACTATTAAAACTAAAAATGGAATACATATTAAGTTCATAGTTGCCCAACTTGTTAAACTTAGCAATATTCCTGCTGATAAACTTGCTAATGCCATTGTAGAGAATACAATCAAATCATTAATTCCTTGTACTCTAAATTTCTCTTCTTCTT
>CAJXWI010000125.1 GCA_913062735.1 uncultured Arcobacter sp. | reverse complement strand
CCCGCCATAATTCGCATTAAGCTGGTTTTACCTGAAGATGTTCTTCCAAGAAGAACATTCATCGTTCCTTTTTTAAGTGTCAAGTTTGTATTATAAATATGCATGCTTCCATCAACGCTCATAGATATATTTTGTAGTTCTAATGACATTCACTTTACTCCTAATTCTCAATTTTATCAATTTCATATTAATAATTAAAATCTCTATGTTGTTATAAATATTTCGCAACGTTATAACATTATAATGATAGCCTTTATAGTGACGTATCAAAATTTAAATATAGCTTAAATTGTTTCTAAATTTCAAAAGTTTTTTAAAGCTATTTTTCTAAGCAAAATTATATTTTGAATTATTAAACCCAATAAAAGGTCTATTGTATGAGAAATGTTAAATATTATTATAATTTTATAGTAGCGACAGTTTACTGAAATATTATATAAATTTTATTAAAAAGTAATATAATATTTTAGTTTAATCTACTTTTAAAGGTTATGACCTTATAATCTAATCCATAACATTATAACCTTATGATGTAGTTAGGAAATAAGGAATCAAATTCATGAAAAACAAGAAATATGAACTTATTATTATAGGTGGTGGAGCAACTGGAAGTGGAATAGCTTTGGATGCAGCTTCTAGAGGAATTAAAACATTATTATTAGAAAAAAATGATTTTTCAGAAGGTACAAGTTCAAGAAGTACAAAATTAGTTCATGGTGGTGTTCGTTATTTAGAAGCAGCAGTCAAGAAATTAAATAAAGACCAGTTTTTATTAGTTAAAGAAGGTCTAAAAGAGAGATCCCGTTTACTTAAGAACGCACCACATTTATGTTCTAGATTAACACTAGTTACTCCTATATACAAGTGGTGGGAACTACCTTATATGTTTATTGGCTTAAGTTTATATGATTTTGTTGCAGGAAAAAAAGGTTTAGGAAGATCATCAATTGTTTCTAAAAGTACCATGATAAACTCATTTCCAATTATAAAAAAAGATGGTTTAGTTGGAGGTGTTAAATACTATGATGGTTCTTTTAATGACAGTAAACTAAATGTATCTCTTTTACAAACAGCACAAAAACAAGGAGCTGTTTGTAAAAACTATCAAGAAGTTCTTGGCTTTTTATATGAGAATGAAAAAGTAAGTGGCTTAAGAGTAAAAGACAAAATTAGCAATGAAGAATATACAGTAGAAGCGGATATGATTGTAAATGCTACAGGAGTATTTTCAGATAAGATTAGACGATTAGATGATAAAGAAGCAAAAAAGATGCTTGATTTAAGCTCTGGAATTCATATTGTTTTGGACAAAAAGTACTTACCTTTAGGTGAAGGTTTAATGATACCAAAAACAGAAGATGGAAGAGTTTTATTTATTTTACCTTGGATGGGAAAATGTCTAGTTGGAACTACAGATGAAAGTACAAAACTTCAAGAAAGACCAGAAGTAAGTGATAAAGATATTGAGTATATTTTAAAACACCTAGAAATATATTTTGCTTTAAAAATTAATAAAAGTGAAATCTTATCTTCTTGGTGTGGTATTAGACCCTTAGTTGCCCCTGATAAAGATGCTGATACATCGACAATAGTACGTGATCACGTTATTACAAGCTCAAAATCCAATCTTGTAAGTATTATTGGTGGAAAATGGACTACGTATAGAAAAATGTCTCAAGAAGTGGTAGATTATCTTGATAATAAGTTTGATTTAAATAAGAAAAAATGTTTTACGAAAACATTAAAGTTAATTGGGAGTGAAGATTTTCTTTCTTTTCAAAAAGACAATACTAATGAAGACAAAACATTTCAACACGCGGTTTCTTTGTATGGAGACAAAGCTTCTTTTGTTCTTTCATCTGGAAATAAAAATGAGTATATCAACAAAAACTATCTTTACACACATGCTGAGTTAATCTATTGTTTAGAACATGAGTTTGTTAAAAAACCTTTGGATTTTTTAGTAAGAAGAACAAGTTTAGCACTAATAGATAAAGATGCTGCACTAGAGTCCTTAGATACAGTTGTAAGAATTATGGCAGAGTACTTTAAGTGGAATGAAGAAGAAAAAGAAAATGAAAAAAATATTGCTATTAATATCTTAAAGAACAACTTATAAAAAACAAGTGCGTAAATAGGTGTATTTAAAAAAATATATAAATTTAAATACACTCTAGAAGTAAAAATATCTTATAGTAAATAAATAATGTTATAATGTCATGACTTAAGTATCAATAGTAGTAAAACACAAATAATTTTACTAGTTTTTGTTACTAGTATTTAAAAGGATATGACTTTTGTTTATAAAAAATGGTATACCTCTTTATCTTCAATTAAAAGAAAAACTTTTAGAAGACATCCAACGAAATTACAAAGTAAATGACCTTATCCCTGCTGAAGGTAAGTTAGAAGCCATGTATAAGGTTTCACGTATTACTGTACGTAAAGCTATTGAAGAATTAGAAAGAAGTAATGTTGTTGTTAAAAAACAAGGAAAAGGTACCTTTGTAAAAGAAGAGAAAATTCTTTACGATGCAAATGCTATTGGTTCTTTAACACAAAGACTTGCGAAACAAAACAAATTCTTAAGTACTAAATCTATAACCTTTGAAATTATAAAAGATGAACATTTTGTAAAAAATTTACTAAAATGTGAAACGCTTATCTGTATTAGAAGAACTAGGTTACTAAATAAAATTCCTTTTGCATTAATGATTAATTACTTTGATATTAATACTGTTCCTAATATAGAACATAAATTAGATGAAGATTCATTATACACCTACTTAAAAAAAGAATACAATATTGAGTTTTTTACAGCCGAAGAAACGGTTGAAGCAAAAGCTGCTAATAAATCTGAAGCAAAAAAACTTGAGATTAAAGAAGGAACACCTGTTTTATCTCTGCATCGATTGTCTTCTGATAAAAAAGGAAAAGCAGTTGAATACTCTGATTTAGTGATAAAATCAGATATGTATAAACATAAAATTATGTTATTTAGTGATAAAGTGACAAATGTATAAATTCTTGAGTTCGTACTTTTAAGCGAAGCTTCGAAATTAGAGTAGTTTTATTCGTCGCTTCGTAAATCTATTTAGTGAGACATAAAAACAGGAATACTTGTATTTTCAAGTAAATACCTAGTTGCTCCTCCAAACATAAGTTCTTTTAATCCCTTATGTCCATATGCTCCTGCTATTATCAAATCAAATCTACCATCATTTGCTGCATTTAATAGAGATTGACCAGGAATTCTAGTCGTTTTAATTATTTCATAACTAGCATCTATTTCATGTTCTTTTAAATAAGTAATAAGTTGTTCCATAATATCTAAGTCTTTTATATATTCAATTGATGAAACAATATGTACTTTTTTAGCCGTTTTTAATAAGTGGATTGAAGAAGTAAGTGCACGTGACGCTTCTGTTGAGTTATTCCATCCAATGATTATTGAATCAGTAGAAAATTCTTTTAAAACTCTTGGAAACATTAAAACAGGTTTACCACTTTTAAGAACAGCTGTTTCAAATGTTGCTGTTGTAAGACCTGAAGGAGGAGCAGCTGCAATAACAAGATCACAAAATTTTGACTCTTGTTCTACTAAGTCACTTCTTAATCCTTCTAATATTTTTACATTAACCAAGGTATTTTTCTTTTCATTATCAGATGAAATATTGATTTCTAAGTCTTTTGCTACTTTATTAAATAGTTCTAAAAAAATTTCATTTTCTTCTTTATACTTCATCTCAACAATTTGATCAAGTTCATTTATGATTTTTCCAGGAATTGCATATCTTTTATAAAGAGTATTATTGTCTCTTAAGCTTGACTTTAAAACTTCTAATTTTATATTAAGTTTTTTTGCTATTAAAAGTGCGCCATGAATTCTTTCTTCTAATTCATCTCCCCCACCAATTGGGAAAAATAGTTTTTTATAATACATGCATAGTCCTTTACGTTTTTATCTGTTGTAAGTTAATGAACACAGATAATAATGGGTATTTATTATCTGTATTCACATTTTATCTTTTATATAAAAGATTTGAGCTCCCATTAAATAAGAAATAATTCTTATTTAATTGAGGTAAATAAGTGCTAATAATTAAGAGATGTCTTATTGAACTTCATGTATCACAAGTTGTTCAAAAGCCACTGCAATCCAAGAACTAACTAACATATCAAACCATTGTTCAACACCACTACAAGCTACCACTATATTTCCATACACAAAAGATCCATAAAAGGGTAAATCACCCTCGCGTAAAGATGAAGGATGAACAGCTTGTGTTAAAATATTTGCTTGACCTTCTCTCCAAGCTTGTTGCGCTTTACTTCTTGCAAACTCATCAAAGGGTTTCTCCCATGTAGAGTTTATAATTGATTCTTCATATAAAATAGCAGCAGAAAAAGAAGACTCCCAAGGTTTTAACCTTGGGTCCATAATTACAATATGAAGTTCTTTTCTATTTGTTCGTTTGAATAATTCTTCTATTGAGGGTTTAATTAGCTCAACTGCTTGTTTTGCAATGTCAAGATGACTCATTATTTTGCCGTTTTAGCAAATTCTTGTGCAAAATGAGTAACCATATCTGGTACATCATTGTTTGCTTTCCCATCGTCTACTGCGCTTCCAAGTGATGCTTTAGTTCCCGTTGCAATAGCAGATGAAACGTTTAATGATTCAGTCATACTTACATAGTATCCTAGGTCTTTATGTGCGTTTCCAATTGAGAAACCTAAAGATTTAGTATTACCATCAACCGCATTGGATTTTACAAAATCCATCATCATAGAATGAAGAGGTCCTGCTGACATTATGCTATAAAGATCTTCTCTTTTAATACCAGCTAAATCTGCTACTGCAAATGATTCTGACATAGCAGTTGCTAGTGTCATTCCAAAGAAGTTATTGATTAGCTTTAAGGTATGCCCAGCGCCTAAAGCTCCAACATGAAATACATTTTCACCAATATCATTTAATACAGGTTCAATTTTATCAAAATCAGCTTTTTCTCCTGCACTCATTATATTTAATAAACCATCAAGAGCATGTTTAGGAGTTCGTCCTAATGGAGCATCCATATATGAAGCACCTTTTTCTTTTATTTTCGCACCAAGTATTTTAGTTGATTCAGGTAAAGATGTACCAAAATCTATTACAACAGTACCTGGTTTAAGAGCTTCAATTAATCCTTCATTTCCTAACATAATTGATTCAACCGCTTTTGATGTATCCACACATATAATAATAACATCAGCGTGTGCAGCTAAGTCAGCATTATTTGAAGCAACTTTAGCACCTCTTGATTCTGCTTTTTCAATTCCTGCATTACGAGATCTACTTGAAACGCATAACGAGTAACCTTTATCTTGTAGTCTGTTTACGATAGCAGAACCCATTAATCCTAGTCCGATGAATCCAATTTTTGTTCTTTGTGTATTTGACATTATTTATATCCTAATTTTAATTTGTATTGATAATTTTTTTACGTAATAAAAGGGGAGAGTCCCCTTTATTCTTTACTTCTTATGAAGCTTTTCTTCTAATTCTTTTTCGGCTTTTTTTAATTTTACGAATCTTCTATAAGAAGTAATAGCCATAAATAAAGCCAAGGCTAAGAATGCTGCACTAATAGGTCGAGTAAAAAAGATACTTGGATCATCATGAGACATTAATAATGCACGCCTCATATTTTGCTCAGCCATAGGCCCTAGAATTAATGCCAATAATATGGGTGAAATAGGAAATTTTGCTTTATCCATAAAATAAGCAAGAATACCAACAATTAGAGCTAATCCAACATCAAAGAAAGAAAATCTCATAGCATAAGCACCTGTAATACACAGAAGAAATATTATAGGTGTTAATACACTCACATTAATATTAATTAATTTGGCAAATAATTTTGCCCCACTTAAACCTACAATTAATAAAACAACTTGACATAAAATCATTCCTGCAAAAAGAGGATAAACAATATCAATATGATCTTTAAATAATAAAGGCCCAGGTTGTAGTCCATGTATTGTTAAAGCCCCAAGTAATACGGCAGTTACTGCATCCCCTGGAACTCCCAAGGTTAACATTGGAATCATAGCACCACCTACTGCTCCATTATTAGCAGATTCAGGTGCAGCAATTCCTTCATGCGATCCTTTACCAAATTCTTCTGGTGTTTTAGAGGTTCTTTTTGCTTCTCCATATGCTACAAATGCAGCAACATCACAACCAAGTCCAGGAACACTTCCCATTAAAGCACCAATAGTTCCAGACTTACCCATAGTAGGAAGAAGGGTTCTAATATCTTTAAGTTTTGGAAGAATCCTACCAACTTTTGATTTTACCTGTGGAACAACGCCCATTGTTTCAACATTTCTAAATACTTGTGCAAAACCAAATAAACCAATTAAAACTGGAATAAATGTAATTCCACCTAATAAGTTATCATTTTCAAAAGAAAAACGTGCAACACCAGATAAAGGATCAAAACCAATAGTTGTAAGCAATAGTCCAATTAAAACTACAATTGCACCTTTAAGAAGGGATTCCCCTGAAATTGAAATAATCATAGTAAGACCAAAAACAGCCAAAGCAAAGAACTCAGGAGGTCCAAAACGTAAACCAAAAAGTGCAATTTCTGGGGCTAAAAATGCCATAATTAATGCACCAATAGTACCACCAACAAAAGAAGAAACGGTTGCAATACCAATGGCTTTACCACCTTCACCTTTTTGTGTTAAAGGATAACCATCAAGTAAGGTAGCTGCAGCTGCCGGTGTTCCTGGGGTTCTTATTAGAATTCCAGAAATTGAACCCCCATAAATTCCACCTGTAAATATTCCCATTAATAATAACAATCCCTCAACTGGAGGAAGACTATAGGTAAAAGGAATTAATAAAGCACAACCCATAGTTGCAGTTAGTCCAGGTAAAGATCCAACTACAATACCTGCTGTTACTCCTATTATAATAAATAATAAGCTAGATGGTGTGCTAAAAATTAGTTGGAATGCATCTAATAAATAATCAAGTGTCATAGCTTTCTCCTATATAATAAAATTCTTGGTTTAGATTTTTTATAAAACTTTTCAAAAGAGCCCTTCTGGTAAAGGTATTTTTAAAAAAACTTTAAAAATTCCATAAACAATAGTAGCAACACAAGCAGAAACTATTAAAGTTACTAAATAACTTTTTAGACCTAAAAATTTCATCATTACGAATAAAAATATT
>CAJXWI010000124.1 GCA_913062735.1 uncultured Arcobacter sp. | reverse complement strand
AATAAGAAAAAATTTATTTATCTTATCTCTCCAAATAAAATAAACTATAAATTTTATCATAACCTACATAAGATTTTTAAAACTAAAAAGGTAAGTTTTTTTCAAATGAGATTTAAAAAATACTCTTTTAAAAAAATCACGACTAGAGAATATTATAAAGGGGAACATTTTTTAAGTATTATTCTTAATGGAAACAAATTAGAAACAAAAAGTTTTTTATTGATTTAATAATGTAATACAAATTTTTTATTTGTAATATAAAAATAACAAAGGATATGTAAACAAAAGGCTTATTATTAAAAATAATTAGATTATACGTTATTAATTAATCAAATAATGATATTAATAATTGTATTATTGTATAAATCAAATCTAAAAAGAGTATGTATGTCTGCCAATAAATTCAAGGTTCAAAGCTATTTTATCTTTTGTGTAATTGTTTTTTATCTTGTTATGGTTTTTATCTTAATGAATGATACCTTTGTTATGTATGATAGTTTTATGCAATTTAAAAATAGTTTTTTGTTTAAGATTATTTTTTTATCTTTGTTATTTATCATTATTACTTTGATGTTGAGTTTTTACAAGTTAAGCCGTTTTCCCTTGGAATTTAATACCAAAAATAAGTTGTCTAAATTATTTTTGCAAGACGAAGCCTTGAAAAGTATAAGCATACTCGATCCCCTAACGAAACAATATAATAAGGAATATTTCGATTTACGTTTTGATGAAGAATATAAACGTGCAATACGAGATGAATTGGCTATCTCACTTATTATAATTGATGTGAATGAATTTAAAGCATATAATGAATTGTATGGAAAAAAAGAAGCAGACTCTTGCCTTCGCAAAATTGCAAACTGCTTAAATAAACAGTGCTCACGTCCTGCTGATATAGTATTTAGAATTAAAGCAGATGTTTTTTACGTTCTTTTACCTAATACAAAACATGCACGACTGATTGCGCAAAAATGTAAAGATGCAGTTGATAGTTTGGCTTTATCTCATGATAATTCCATTCATAGTAATATTGTGAGAGTAAGTTTTGGCTTTGCTAGTATTTCTGCTAAGAATGCAAGTGAAATCGATTTTTTAATTAATAAATCCCAAGAATCCCTAACAGTAAATAAAATTAAAAAGAATTAAAAAAAGAATAAAGCATTTTAGGGTATTTCAGGTTCTGAATGAACACCTAGTTCTTCATAAAAGTGAACATTTGTTTATATCTTGGTTCTTTTATAAGGGTTTATCTTCTCTTAATATTTTTTCTTCTGCAACTCGAGAATAGATTGATTTTTTATCAAGTTGATTTTCAAAATCATCTATAGCTAACCACAGATTATGATTTGTTTCATTTAATATTTTTTCAATTGCATTTGTTACATCAATATATTGTTCCTCGATTAGATTTGCCATTTCTTTTGCTTTTTTAGATAATGAAATAATTGTTCTTCTTCCATCTTTTTTGTCTTTTTTCTCAATTATGAGGCCATTTTTTTTCATCTCTTTAATAATAATAATTACAGAAGGGTGCGCATAACCTAAGTTTTTTGCAAGTGAAGTTATTGTCATTGATTCTTTTGAATGAGATAAAGTAAAAAATACTGAAAACCATTTTGGTTTTATATCTATCCCATGTAATTCAAACAATTTGTAAGAATCCTTTGCCACTCTTTCTGAAATCATTCTTAGTCTTGTGCCAATAGCCATAACTCCAGCTTTTTTGAAAAAAATATTCAATTTAAATTCCTTAATTTATATTTTATATATCATCACTGAGGATGATAATATATCTGTTCCTACCGATATTTTCTTAGCAATTCCAATTTTTTTGAAGTCTGCTTTTTCATAAAAAGATTTAGCTTGGATATTTTTGTCCGACACTGTTAACCAAATATACTTTTTATTTAGATTTTTTGTAACATGTACAGCACTTGTAAATAATTTTTTCCCTAAACCCATGTTATATTCACTTTTTAAAATATACAGTTGTTTCAGTTCTATAGATGTATTATTTATATTAAATGGACACTCTTTATCTTTTAGAATATAAAAACCAACTGGAAATTTTTCTTTAAAAGCTATAGTACATATAGCTGTTTTTGAAGATAAAATTCCAGAAACAAGCTTAGTTGTAAAGTTTTTATTTATGTATTTTTTTATGTTTTCTTCTGTATGAATATTTTCATATGCTTGAGTAAAAGTATCATTCATCAAGTTTTGTAATAAATGAGAAAATTTTATATCTGCTATTTTGAATTTATACATTCATTTTTACCCTTGAATTATAATATTTTTATCAATGCATCATCATCATTTTAAAACAATATTTGACAAAAGAAGAATTATAACATATAATTACGTAGTTGACTACGTATATTGCAAAATGATGAAAGTGAAATAAAAATAGTTTCTAGTCAGTAGTGTTACTTTCACATTTATCTAGAGCCAATTACTCCTATTCTTATATATTTTGTTTTCTATACAATAAGAATTAAGTTAGTTTTTTAATAAAAAAATTTAATTTATATGGAATATTTATCAGTGCAGCGTAAACAAGGATTTTAATTAAAAGGAAATTATATGAGTATCGAAATGTTATTTGCATTTATTACAGCTTCTGTAATATTATTAGCTATACCAGGACCAACTATATTAACCGTTATAAGTTATTCAATTTCACATGGTAATCGTGCAAAATTACCTCTGGTTGGGGCAGTTGCTCTTGGGGATTCCACAGCACTCTTTTTATCTCTTGTAGGATTAGGTGTCGTTTTATCAAATTCTGTTTTATTATTTCAAGGAATTAAAATTGTGGGAGGCTTGTATCTTTTATATTTAGGATATAAATTATTAAAAGCAGGAATAAAAGGAGAAGCCATTTCATTTGAAAAAAATGTTGTTTCAAGAAAAAAGTTGTTTCTAGATACCTATTTTGTCACAGCCCTAAATCCAAAAGGCATTATATTTTTTGTATCGTTTTTACCTCAGTTTATTAATTCAAATGGAAATGTGCAATATCAATTGTGGATACTTGCCATTATATTTGTAATCTTAGCGACGTTAAATGCATCATTGTATGCAATATTTGCAAGTAAAGCCAAAATGTATCTGACTTGCGAAAAAAGTCAAAAAAAATTTAATATAGCAGGGGGGTCGCTTTTATGTATTGCAGGAATTTGGGCTTTGAGCGCAAAACAAGCTTCTTAAGAAAACTTATTAGTACTTCTTCCTTTTAAGATCACATAAAAAGATAAAAATTTAAACTGAATTAATTTGTTGTTTATAAAATAAAATCTCAAAAAATTAAATTTAGTTTAAATCTATTTCTAAATAATTTAGTTAATACTATAATTATTTATATAAGGTAAAATTATTTTATAAAATTTTTGTAGATGAGCTAAATATGATTAAACAATTTAAATTTCTAAGTTTTGTTACTGTACTGCTGTGCCTGATATGTGTTTTTCTAATGTTTCTTCTTTTTGATAATTCTTTTATGTTTTACGATAACTTTATAGCATTAAAACAAACTCAAATTTTTAACCTTATCATTATGTTTGTATTACTAGTGATACTTATTATGCTTTTATATATTATAAAAATCAAATATGACCTTTTTTATAAATTTAAAGAAAAAAGTACAAATACCTTATTACTAGAAAATGAAGAACTAAAGTTGTATTCAAAAGTTGATTTAATTACTAAAGCATTTAACCATGAATACTTTGAAACACGATATGAGCAAGAGTTTAAAAGAGCAGTACGAGAAAATTTGGATATCTCTTTACTAATTATTAAAACAAATGATTTTTTGGCATATGAAGAGTTGTATGGAAAAATAGAAGCACAAGGAAGTCTTAGAAAAATTGCAAATGTACTATTTAAACAATGTTCAAGGCCTTGTGATATTATTGCACGCATAAAAGATGATACCTTTTATATTTTATTGCCAAATACCAAAGAAGCTAGAAGAATTGCATTACGCTGTAAAAAAGCGGTGGATAAACTGAGTTTAGATCATGATAATTCTTTATTTGCTAATATTGTAAGAATAAAATATGGTTATGCAAGTATTTTACCTAGCAGTATAGATCAAATGAAGGATTTATTACAAAATGCTAAAAACTCATTTGCTTATAATAGAACAAAAAAAATCAAAGAGTTTATCAAATAAAGAGAGAACTCTTTATTTGTTTTAAGCGTAGTTTTCTTTTTTGTCATTTGTATCGATTTGTTGACCAATTTTTTGGTAACGTTTAAAATAAAAATTAACAAAAGAGTGAATGGTTTTATTTATAGGCATAAAGTATTTGTCTTCTTTAATGGCAAACCTATTTAAAAATATACTGGCATCTTTTTTATCTAAATAATGTTGTGCTAAATTTGTATATTCTTTTATGTACCAGTTTTTTAAGTTTTCATAGCTACTCTTGCTTAAATCAACACTTAGTTTTTCATTTTCCCAAATAAGGACTTTTGAATCAAACATAGCATTTAAATGAATTAAACCTTCACAATAATAAGGCTGTACTTCATCCACTTCTTTCCATCCTATTAATCCAACAGATCTTTTAATGGTATCGATTAAAACTTGTTTTTCTAGGTGTGATTCATCTTTACTCTCATCTAAAAAGAAAGATATTAATCCTCCTGTTGTTGCTTTAAATTCTTCAATATTTTTAAAGTTTCCACTTTTATTCATACGTGTTTCGCTTTCTTCATCGCACCATAGAATATGTCCAAACTCATGACCAATGGTTGTAATATCATATACATTATGCCAATCATCTTTTTTCCCAAATAAAAACTCTCGATCTTGTTTTAGAAAATCATTTGAAAAAAACTCAGCGCTTAGGGCTAAGAATGGTTTTGCTCTTGAGGTTTGTAATATTTCATCCGAAAAAGCAAAAATTTTCTTTCCTTCTTCTTTTGTAACTACTTCATCGTTTGGAACTACTTGGGCTGAGAATAAACCATTAAACTCTGCACCAAAAAACAGTGCAGGGCGCCCTATATATAACTGTACTTTGTCTAAAGATTTCAAAGAAAAATCATAAGTATTTTGATATTCTTTATTTGAAGTATCAAGTTTTGAATAAATCTTTTCAAATGCACTTTTTATTTTATTTACTCTCTTATCATTTTGAGAAAATTCCGGATTCGATAAACGTATATCCCACTCTAATGCAACGGCTTTTCTAAAATGATCTTCGTAATATTCTAAGGGGTGACCTATTTGAATAGGAGAAGTTATTTTCATCCATGCTCTATCAACATCTGCCCATCTTTCAACTAATAAATGTGTTTTTGTCTCAGAAAAAGCTTTGATTAGGTTTTGAATATATAAGATGTATTGCCATTTTTGATTGTATACATCATCCTCTTCTTCAATTAAACTTTCTTCAAAGTCTTCTAAAGCATCTACTACTTTTGTAGTTTCAAGTTTAAAGGCTTTAATATAAGCTTCACTTCTGTATATATCATTATTTTTAACTAATGCAGAATAAGATCTATCAGCTAACATTTCATGATGTCCTAAATCAAATAGATTGTTTTCTTCTAAGTATTCAAAAACCTGTTTCTCATTACCATGAAACTTTTTAAGTAAATCTTTATTCACTCCATTTATAATATGTTTTGTCCAGCTACTTTGCCAAGAAGACATATGAATACCCACAGTATAAACGCCTTGAAAAATTTTTTCATAAAAAGGTGTTAATAAGTGATTGTGAGAAATATACTCAATTGTATTTTTATGTTTTTTATGCCAAAACTCTTTAACAAATAAATAGGCTTTTTCTTGAAGTTCTATTATTTCTTCTTCATTTAAGTCACGTTTTTTTAATACTTGAACCAATGAATCATCACGTAAGTTAACCAAACGTGTTACTAATGAAAAGCGTAAATCATCTGATATTTCTAAGTTTAAGAACAAAGCAAAGTCATTTATGATTGTTAAGTGTTCTAATTCGTTGTTTTCAAGATAACGTATTAATTTATTTGTATTTTCTTTTTGAGAGTTAATAAATTCATATATTTCATTTACATCATTTAAAAAAGCATCAATTTTTGTATTTTTAATATTTTCACTCATGATAAATTCCTTCTTTATTAATAGTACATTTACTTACTATATCTTATTTGAAAGTTTATCTTTTTAATCTTTAAATACGTATATAAATATAGGTACTTAAAGAAGTAAAAGCACTATTCTAGTGACTGTGTTTGAATTTTTCTTGTATGTCTTTTGAATATAAAGAGTATTGTTTTCCCATTAAATATGAAAAGATTAATACAATTAAAAGAATAACAGGTATGGCTACTTCGATTATTGGGCTTTGTACATTGTAGTGCGAATATGAAGCAAACACAAAATCCATTGCAAAACCACTGTAAGCTATATCTTTAATAGTTTTAACTTTTTTAGGTATTAAAATAGTAAAAGCTCCTAAAAGTTTAAAAATACCAAGTAAGGGGAAAAAATACAAAGGATATCCAAGTCTAGCAGCAGTATCAACAACGGTATCAACTTGAAAAATATCCATTAAACCACCAACAATTCCTACGAAACCTATAATGAAAATGGTTGTAAGTATGTAAACAACTCTAAGCATAATGTCTCCTTTAAATTTTTTATTTATTAATTATAAACCCAATTACTTAAAAATGAGATTAGTAAATAAAATTAGATTTTTAAGAAGAGATATAAATTAGCACTTTAATGCCAAAAGTGCTAAATTTTATCTAAACTTTAGCTTCCTTTTATAAAGTTTAGATAAAATTCTTGAAAGAAAATATTAATACTTAGGATATATTTATGGCAAAACATCAATTTCAAACTGAAGTAGGACAATTACTTCAATTAATGACACACTCACTTTATTCTAATAAAGAAATTTTTATTAGAGAATTGGTATCAAATGCATCAGATGCAATTGATAAACTTAACTATTTACAATTAACAGATGAAGCTTTTAAGAACCCAGAATGGAGCGGAAAAATTGAAATTTCATTTGATGAAGAAGACAAGTCTTTAACTATTGTTGATAATGGTATTGGAATGAACGAAGAAGATTTAATTGCTTCTATTGGTACTATTGCAAAATCAGGTACTAAATCATTTGTTGAAGCAATGACAGGTGATGCTAAAAAAGATTCTAATTTAATTGGACAATTTGGTGTTGGTTTTTACTCAGTATTTATGGTAGCTTCTCACGTAGATGTTATTTCTAAAAAAGC
>CAJXWI010000123.1 GCA_913062735.1 uncultured Arcobacter sp. | reverse complement strand
TAGGTAAGACTGCTTTATTAGAATTTAGAACTCAAAAAGAAGGAACATCTACTGAGTTAAAAACCCTGCAACTACAGAGATTGAGTATTAAAGAATTAATTGAACAATATTCCTTTGCAGAAAAAAGTCAAAATTATAATAACTTAAAAGTTATTCAAGATGATCTTAAAGATATAGAGCAAGAATTGAATTACTCATCTACTAGTAATGATTTATATGGGAAGTTAATTGAAATCAAAAAATATGTTGATAAAGAAATTACAAATTTATTTATTAAAACAGATTTATCTGGTAAGGATCTTATTAACGCAGGAAGGAGACAAGAACAAACAAATAGTAATTGGGAAGTTTTATTAACTTTTAGTAATTCAGGAGGTGAAAAGTTTGCAGAAATTACAAAGTCAATTGCTGGCACTAATCAACTATTGGCTATTATTCTTGATGGCGAATCTATAAGTGAAGCTAGTGTTGGTAACCAGTTTGCTAGTACTGGTATTACAGGTGGATCAGCAACAATAAGCGGTAATTTTAGTGCTGAAAATGCTAGAGAATTAGAAGTTCAACTTAAAGGAGGCTCATTGCCATTGCCAATTGAAATAGTAGAAACTAACACTATAGGGGCTCTATTGGGATCCAAAAATATTTTAAAAAGTCTTTATGCAGCTATTAGTGGATTAATTTTTGTTGGTATATTTATGATTTTTAATTATAGAATTCTAGGTTTTGTTTCAGTTCTATCTCTAGTACTTTATGGTTTCTTTAACTTAGCCCTATATTCTTTAATTCCTGTAACTTTGACTTTACCTGGAATATCTGGGCTTATACTTAGTATTGGTATGGCTGTTGATGCAAATATTCTAATATTTGAGCGAATTAGAGAAGAATTATATGATGGTAATACTCTTACAAGATCTATTGATAGCGGTTTTCAAAGAGCTAATTCATCCATAGTTGATGGCCATATTACAACTCTTCTTAGTTGTTTTGTATTATTTTTATTAGGAACAAATTTTGTTAAGGGTTTTGCGGCAACATTAGGTATTGGAGTCTTAATAAGCTTGTTTACCTCATTAAATTGTTCTAAAACTATTTTGCGATTTTTTACAACATATCAATCTTTAAGACAAAAAAATCTCTATCTACCCAAGAATAATTTTTCAAATTAAATTTTTTGTTTCTAATTTCCCATGAAATACAATCTTGAACTAATAAAAAATAAAAGAAAGATAATTAGTTTTTCAACTTTTCTTATTTTGTTAAGTCTTTTAGGAATTTTATATTCAACTTTTAATACTTCTTATAAGAAACCTATAAATTTAGGGATGGATTTTGTTGGAGGAAATGAACTAAGAATAGAAAGAGTTTGTGAAGAAGAATGTTCTAATCTTTCCCCTGATTCAGTTTTAGAAAATTTAAGAGAGATCTCTAGTAATAAAAACTTTATAAATAATATTAAATTACAATTCCAAAATAATAATAAATTAATTTCAATAAGAACACCTTATTTGAGTATCGAAGAATCAAATAATCTTATTACTAATCTTGATAATATTATTGGACCTCTAAATTATGAGAGTAAGGATTCAAGATTAATAGGTCCAAAGCTTGGGAAAAGATTACTTACTAATTGTGTTACTTCATTGTTAGTTTCTTTATTTGCAATTTCTTTATATATAACTATTAGATTTGATAAAAAATATGCATTATTTGCATTATTAGCTTTATTCCATGATTTATTAATTGTTTTCGGTATATTCTCTTGGTTGGGAATTATATTATCTGTCGAGGTAAATAGTTTATTTGCTGTTTCCTTGTTAACTATTGCTGGTTATTCTGTAAATGATACTGTTGTTATTTTTGATAGAATTCGTGAGAATTTAAAATCAAAGGAAGAAGGCTATAACGAAACTATTCAATTATCAGTAAACGAATCATTTAGGAGAACAACTTTTACCAGTATTACAACCCTTATCCCTTTATTAAGCATAATTTTGTTTGGATCTTACTCGCTATTTTGGTTTTCTTTGGCCTTATCATTAGGAATTATTGTTGGAAGTTATTCAAGTATTTTATTGGCTCCATCTTTGTTGCTTAAAGACTGAGCTTAAGCTTCTCATTTTATGAAATTGAATTACTATTTGATAATTTTATTTTCTTTAGTTTTAATAGATCTTTCTACTGAGCTAAGAATATTATTTGATCATTTTACTTTTAGTTCACTATATTTTGCTATTGGTAAACATCCCTTAGCTTTCTTTATACTTTTTTCCTACCCATATTTATATAAAAAATTAATTAAGTAGTTTTTAAATATCTTTAAATGATTCTTTGATTAAAACCTGTATTACTACAGCTAATGGAAGAGATAGTATTAAGCCTAATGGACCAAAAATGAAGGTAAATCCAAATTGTGATATTAATGTTAAACCAGGAAGTAAGTTTGCTTTTTTCTTCATTATAGATGGCATTATTATATAGCTTTCAATATTTTGAATGATTACATATGCTCCTAAAACGGCCAGTGGTTTCCAAAAATTATCTAGTAGTGCAATTGAGATTGGAAATATACCACTAATAACTGGACCTATATTTGGAATAATGTTAAGAACCATTGCTATTAAAGCATTTGAGACAACATATTTAACGTCTAATATAGACAGAACTATTAATGATAATAGACCTACTGATAATGAGCTTATGACCATAGAAAAGGTCCAATTTGCTAATGCAATATTGCATTTTTCCAGAATATTTCTAAATTTGTTACGGTAATTTTTTGGAATTAATAGAAGTATATTTTCTTTATATTGTTTTGGTTCAATAGAAATCATTAAACTCACTGCTAATACGAATATTAATTTCAAAAGACCTGAACCAAGATTCCCCGCTATATTTATTAAATTCTTAAAACTTTCTTGAATAGCTTTTGCAATAGTTGAGACATCTGGAATGGTAACTACATTATTTATTAAACTGAATATGTCTATAACATTTTCTGATTGTTCGCCATAAAATAAGCTATTAAATTTGTTCAGATTTGTATTAATCAAAATATTTATTTTTGATAAACCATTTGGAATATCAACTAGTATTTCATTGAATTCTTTTATAAACGGAGGCAATACAAGAATAAAAATAGTAAATATTATTACTGATATGACGGCTAAGACAAGAAACAAAGAAATCGATCGAGGAATTTTCAAACCTTTTTGTATTTGATTACATAAATTACATACAATATTTGAAATTACTAAAGAACAAATTATTAGCAGGAGAAAATCCCTTAAAGTCCATATTATTAACGAAGTGATTAAAATTACTACTAACTTGAAATATGATGAACTACTCAATTTTCAAAATATTCTACTTCTTTTCAGAATATCCTAATCCATTTGATTTGGCATAACTATTTGCAAATCTCATAAATCTATCAAAGTCTGATGTGTTCTTCCAAATATAAACTGCTTCTAAAAATATGGGTTCTCCATCAACAAACTTTACTTTAACTTCTCTAGTTAATATTTCACCTTCGGAATCTATCATCCGCATACCTGTGATTTCACCGTCTGTAATTGAAGATAATGCCTGAGGTTTTTCAAACAAAAATAATGCTTGACCGGTGGTACCATCTTTACTCCTAGTCAGTCTTATTTCAGGCACTACTGGTTCATCAGTTCCTTCATAAAATTGTATTTTTGCAGTTTTATTTGCTGTCATAATATTCAGTTAATAATTTTTTATCTTAGGAAATATTTTTCACATTCGTTTGTAATTATTTTATAAAACATTATTTATTAACTCTAGAATCCTTTCATCATATTTTTTGTCGGTTAAATCTAATATCTTTATATTTGTTTTACCAACCTTTTCATATTCATAACATTTATCGTAATAATCTAGAACTGATTTGCAAACTAGATCCCATCTCTCATTATTAATTGATTCGAGAGCTATTTTTGTTCTTTGTGGTCCTAATCTTTTTTTAATCCTTAATACAGATTCTTGGAGTTCCTCTTTCTTAAAAACACTATAAGTATCTATCAACTCATCTAACCTGTTAGATTCGCTCCTTATAATTTCAATCCTCCTAGAGTTTTTCATCTGATTGAAGAATTCATGAGGAATTTTACATTTACCTATATTTGCACTTTCAGCTTCTACAAAAATATTATTAGAAAATTTAAAAGAATTTAATTTTTCTGCAATTATATTTTCAAATTGTTCATTTGAAGGTTGTTTTTTCATTCCTAAACCTCCAAATGTACTTCCTCTATGACAAGCAAATCCTTCAAGATCAATAGTTTGATATTTATATTTCTCTAGTAATGATAATAATCTTGTCTTCCCTGTTCCTGTTTTTCCGCCAATAACTACTAAATTCAACTTATTTGAAAAACTATCTAATACCCATCTTCTATATATTTTGTATCCGCCATTAAGTGTAACTATATTTAATTTAAATTTATCTAATAACCATCCAATACTTTGTGAACGCATTCCTCCTCTAGAGCAATATATCCTGATAAATAATTCATTATTTTTATTAGGAATAGTTGTATGAGACTCAATACTCTTGAATAAATTATCAAGAAGTAATTCCATTTTTTTTTCAAAAAATTTTAATCCCTCTATGACTGCTTTTTTTCTTCCTTCTTTTTTATAAATCGTGCCAATTATTGATCTCTCATCATTATCAAATAGTGGAATGTTAATAGAATTAGGCATGTGTCCTTTATAATATTCACTCGGGCTCCTAACATCTATAAGTGGTCCTTTAAAACTTCTAAATTTCTCTAGTTCTTTTCTTTTGAAATACATGGATAGTTTTTATTTTTTTAGATTGATTTTTTAAAATGAATAACAAAGAACAAGATAACTATAATAATGCTACATTAGATCTGATAAAAAAATTTGTAGATTCCAATCAAAGAAAAAGAATAAATTCATTAACTCAAATAGAATCTGAAGTCGAAAATATTTTTAATCTTGGCCCTTCACTTTTTGATATCTTTGATAATGATGGAGATGACTGGGCTGCTGGTTGGATATTGCAAGTTTTAAAAAAATTTAAGCCTGAATTCTTTGAAAACTCTAAATTCAATAATTGGTTTAATACATATTCAGATATTGATATTAATTATGAAGATTTGCAATTGATGTTGGTTGAGCAAAAATTTGAAGAGGCAGATAGATTAACAAGTTCCTACTTACGAAAATTAGCTGGAAAATTAGCTGAAAAACGTGGATATGTTTTCTACAGTGAAGTTAAAAATATGTCAGGAAAAGATCTAGAAACAATAGATAGATTATGGACTATTTATTCTACTGGTAGATTTGGATTTTCAATTCAAGCAAAGATATTAAAATCAGTAGGGAAAAAATATGAATTAATGTGGCCGAAAATAGGTTGGAAAAAAGAGGGCTTATGGACTAGATATCCTGGATCTTTTTGCTGGTCATTGGATGCTCCTGATGGACATATGCCTTTAATAAATCAACTAAGAGGAGTAAGACTTATGGACTCCATCCTACGGCATCCTGCTATTTCAAAGAGACACAATAATGTTCTTTAAATTAAGGTATTCAATAAGTTAAAATTAAGATAGTGTAAAAATATTATTATGTCCTTATTCCGGGGCAAAAATATTTTAAAAAGATTTTTTAAAAGACCAAAAATTAACTGGTCAAACTACGAATTCGAATCATCATTACAGTTAAATGAATTTGTCGATCAATTATTAGAACCTATTAAAAATTCTCAATCAAGCTATCTTATAAAACTTGGTTTACATGAAGCTCTAGTTAACGCAGTAAAACATGGAAATAAATTAGATCCTAAAAAAAATATTAGAGTAAGAAGAATAATTACTCCTAATTGGTGTGTTTGGCAAATTCAAGATCAAGGTAATGGTTTAGAAATAAAAAAAAGAGACTACAAATTACCAAAAAAAATAAGTAGTGTAAATGGCCGTGGCCTATACATTATTAATGAATGTTTTGATGATATTAGATGGAGTAGTAAAGGTAATAGGCTTCAGTTGGCTTTAAAAAGGTGATTTTTACTAGGGCAAGGTTGATCTACGTTTATTTCTTTTAACCATTTAATACTTTCTTCTATATACTCAATAGTTTCCTTGTCATTGCAAGAAATAATTAAATGGCATAATCCAGCCGAAATTAGTTCTGCAGATCGTTTATATTTATTTCCTTTATCTTTATGCCATTTAGAATGATCAATCTTTAATTTGTCATTAAGACTTTGAACAAGCTGAATAGTATCTTTATCCCAATAGGTCATAGAAGTTTTTATTTACTTTACAGCAGACCATACTTTGGTCATAAAAAAGGAATTTGATTTTACATCTTTAAACCCTACATCCTCAATTTTAGAATCTATATCCTCTTTTATGTAATCACAATAAAAAGGCTCATGAAAAGATTTATAGAAGCTTTCCATTACGGATGTAAAGTCAGGTGAATCACTTATTTGAATTGAATCAGCTAAAACTAATATTCCGCCAGGTTCAAGAACTCTAAAAAATTCATTTAATACTTTAGCTCTAATTGTTCTAGGTAATTCATGAAATAAGTAAACACAAGAAATGCATTGAAAACTATCATTTTCAAAAGGTAATTCCTCAGCGTTACCTTTTATCAACTCAATTAAATCTCCATCTAAATCTGAAATATATCTACTTGCCTCTTTTAAGTATGAATCAGATAAATCAATTCCTGTAATTTTTTCTTTAGGAAATGCTGCTCTTAATTGTTTTAATGTTCTTCCTGATCCTGTAGCTACATCAAGTATTTTTATAGAACTTTTTTTTCTATCTCTAAAAATTTCAAGTCCTTCTTTTATTGGCTTAATTATTCTTCTCCTCATTGAGTCAGCACTTCCATTGAAAAGTATCTCTACTTGTAGGTCATAAATGCTAGCTGAAAAATCTGATAAATAACCATCTGTTTGATGATGAAAATTTCTCAAGTAATATTGAGGATAATTATCTTTATCAATTGATTTTGGAAGATCATCAAAGTTTTGTTTTCTGCGTCTATCCCATGTATTAGGCATATCGAGCCAAATTTTAGGATATTGAGTTAGATATCTAAGCCATGGTTCGTCAAACAATAATTTTTTTGGATATATATTTTTTTCTGCATCATTCCAATCTTCTTCTCTTAAGATATCCATTGAATTTTGGATTTGCATTAGTAGATCCTTATCTATTTCAAAATTTGCAAGCTTTGAATCGGGA
>CAJXWI010000122.1 GCA_913062735.1 uncultured Arcobacter sp. | reverse complement strand
TCTCAAGCTAAAACTAAAGGTGTTAATGGGGGTTGGATAATAAAAGAAATAAAAGAAAAATTATACAGACTTAATCAAGGTATATTGCAACTTTTTAATAATGGAGAAGAAACTATAAAAGTGGATATTGGTGAGAATAATGAACTTTATGAAATCACCAAAAATCTTAACTCTTATTTAGAAAAACAAGCAGATATTATTCATTCAAGAGAAGAGCTCTTACGAAATATAAGTCATGAGCTAAAAACTCCAATAGCTAAAGCAAAGTTCATACTTGCAAAAATTGAAAACACAGAAGATAAACAAACCTATACAGATATAAATACCATTTTTTATGATATTGAAATGCTTACTTCTAAACTCTTAGAAAGAGAAAAACTAAACTTTGCTGTTTTAAAAACAAGCACCTTTAAAGCAAGTTCATTGATACTTGAGTCTTTATCTAAACTTTTAATTGAGGATGAATCTAAAGTAGAAATAAACATGAAAAATGATTTTAATATTGAAGCAGATTTTTATTACCTCAGCCTTGCATTAAAAAACTTGCTTGACAATGCTATGAAATATGCAAAAGTCTTTCCTATTGTAATTGAGAGTTATGCAAATACTATTTATGTCAAAAATATTTCAAATGAGCTTTCAAATGATTTAATATACTACCTTCAACCTTTTACACGAGAAGAAAATCAACAGCATGGCCATGGTTTAGGATTAAATATTGTTAGTAAGATTATAAAATTACATGATTTTGATTTAAAATATAAACATAAAGATGCTTACAATATATTTTCTATATCATTTAAATGAGTCCCAGACCAATAAACGCTAGCTAGCTTCAGATTATTAGTAGTCAAGTAATAATCTGAAGCTAACAAGCGATATCTTAGCTAGATTTTAAACAGATAAACTGTAAGATAAAAAGCCTAAACCTAAAAATAACACTGCATCTATTATTATCAAATTTCTTAAAAATTCCATGATAACTCCTTTTTAATACTTCCATTATAAAATACTTTTGCAAAGTTAAAAAGGAGATAGTTCTTGACAGCTTCTTGACAAGTTTTAAGTAGAAAATGAAATGAGAATGCTAATTACGACATTAACAGATGTGAAAGAATTTCTTTCTTAAAAGCGGCGTTTGTCCTCATTAAGCAAGGAAGAACATCTAAACCTGCTCATAATTATTGTAAAGGGATTGAAATATGTATTTGGGCACCACTTAATGTTTCTTCCTTATACGTATACTCTTCATTACTTGCTCTAATAGACCCCATCATTCCATTGACTACTAAATTATAGGTCATACTTAAGCCTATGCCAGTTCCTTGAAGTTGATGTTTGCTTGTGAAATAAGGTTCAAAAACTCTTTTTATAATATCCTTCCTAAAACCTTTTCCATTGTCTTTAAATTTTATATGTATCGTATTATCTTCTAAATATGTTGTAATAAAAAGGTATCTTGCTTTTGTAGAAGAGGAAAAAGCATCCTTGGCATTAGAGAAAAGATTCATATAACATTGAATAAGTTCATTGGCTGATCCATAGTACATAATAGAGTCATCTAAGTCTTTTATTATTTCAATCTTATGTTCAACACGTAAAGAACTAATTAAATTTAGAAACGTTTTTATATTTTTTGAAAAGTTAAACGTATTTTTTTCTCTTCGTGAAGAACTAAAGTTTCTAAAATCATCAATAGTTTTAGATAAATATTGTGCATTATTATTAATAAGATTACAATACTCAACAAGGTTTTCTTTTGTTAACATCTCTGTTTCTTGTTTTAGGATTAAACCCGTAGCTGAGGTTGAGACTATGGATAAGGGTTGCCGCCATTGATGTGCTATATTACCAATCATTTCTCCCATAGAGGCCATTTTTGCTTGCTGAAGGATAATATCATCTTGTTCTTTTTTATTTGTAATATCATGTCCAATACCTAAAACACCTGCAACCTCTCCTTTTTCATTAAATAATGCTTTTTTTGTCGTTTCTAAAAGAACTTTTTTTTCACTTTTAAAATAGGTAATCCACTCTTCATTAATTAATGTTTCTTGTGAGTGCATTGCTTTTTTATCATCGTATCTAAAAGAATCTGCAAGATCTTTTTTTACAAAATCATAGTCTGTTTTTCCAATAATTTCTTTCTCATTTTTACCAAAGAAACGTTCAAATTCGGGATTGCAAGCTATATATACCCCTTCTTTATCTTTTAGCCACAGCATATCTGGAATAGTGGAAAGAATATTTTTAAGAAGTATTTCGCTCTTACCTAATTGTTTATTTGTTTTCTCTAAGGCTCTATACGTAAGTTCTTTCTCAATTGCAATCGAGGCTAGGTTTGCATAAGAAGAAATCAGTTTTAGTTCAAAAGAACTTGGTGCTTTGGGGCTATTGTTATAAATAGCAAAGGTTCCTAATATTTCTTTATTAGAAGACAAAATTGGCTCAGACCAACAAGCATGAAGATTCGCTTTTCTTGTTAATTCCAAAAAAGGGGCCCAGTTCTCATGCGAATTAATATCTTCTACAATGACCCTCTCTTTTTTATAAGCAGCTGCACCACAAGAACCTATTTTTTCACCAATTGCAACACCTAGAATTGCTTCATTATAAAAAGCTGGCAAACTGGGAGCAAACCCTTTACTTAGATGTTTTTTCTCTTCGTCTAACAAAAGAATAGAACAAAGTATTTTGGGACTTCTTTTTTCAGCTAAAAAGATAATACTATGAAGAATCGTTTCTAACTTTCGCTCAATTGCAATAGATGAGAGAAGCTTTTCATTGTCTTCATAAATTATTTCATATTGTTTTTTTTCTGTGATATCTCTTGCTATACAAAAAAGTCCTAGTTTTTCTTCTTTTTTATTATAAATAGGCTCTTTTGAAGTATTAAAGAAAGAATACTCACCATTTGCTTTCACAAATGATTCTTCGTACCTTCTTATTTTGCCCTCTTTTATAATCTCTCTATCTGTTTTATCAAATTTTTCGGCTTTAGGCCTATCAAATAATTCAAAATCCGTTTTATTTAAAACATCTGCTCTGTTTTGTTTAATAAAATCTAAGAACACTTGATTAAAATGCGTATATTCACCTCTAATATTTTTAATAAATACTAAGTCAGGAATGAGTTCAACATACTCATTAATATATGGGAAGTTGTTATCTATAATCATAAAATCATCCTTTTACATTATTCATAACTGATATATTATGATAGATAAAATATACTTAAAAATGAGTCAGAAATCATTTTTCAAAGAGCTTAAAAACTAAGGTATTTAATAAATGTGATATTAAATCCTTGTGCAAAATTTGCAATCTTTATGCATTTAAGTGTTTTATACTTCTGTAATACTAAAAAAGGAGTCTAAGATGTTGAACATAGTTCTCTTTATCTTTATTACCTTATTTATAAGTTCTTGTGGGACTTCAAATAATAATCCTTTAAATAAACAAACTGCTTATCTCATAGATTCAGCCATTTCGGGAGCAGAATATACCTGTGATAATATTAAGGGTATTACCTCCTTTAATGGAGAGTTTACTTACAACAACTCTTGTGAAATCATATTTACTGTAGGTGGTGTTTTAATAGGACAAATAAGCAGTGAAGATATAAATGAAGATAAAAATGTCCTCCCTGCTGATTTATTTGGTCTTAATAGAGAGAATACCCAAGATGAAAGACTTGTAAAATTAATACAATTTTTACAAAGTATAGATAATGATAACAATCCCTACAACAATATTGAAATAACTCAAGACTTAAGAAACAAACTAAAATACCATTTCTTGGATTTTACAAATACAAGTATGAATGAAAATGAGATTCTTGGCCTTATTCAAGATATAAATAAAAAGCTTGTTTCAAAAGAAAAAGCGCTAGAACATTATAAAAAAACACTAAGCTCCAAATTTGACATCATATTAGATGTAAAAGAGGAGGTCAATGACATTTTAGAAGAAAAAACAGAAGTCAAAGACAGTCTTTTTGAAGAAGTGAAAAATAAAAGCAGTGAGGAAGAGGAAGTACTTTCTAAAAAAATAATAGAAACTCCTGATGTAAATAAGGAGACTAAAGAAGAAAAAGAAATACTTAGCTTTGAGACACAAGAACAAGAATTTATTCAAGAACAAGTTGTGCAAATACAGCAGCCACTTAAAAATGATCTTATTCAAGAACAAGTTGTTCAAGAGCAAGAAGTTATTCAAGAAGAAGAAACAGATGAAAAAATAAAACAAAGAATAACAGATGTTATAGTTAATCTTGAAAGTAAAAATATTAAAGAGCAAGAAGAAAAAGGTTTTTCCTATAACAACCAACGTGATGTAACAATTAATATCACAACAAAAGAGATTTTACATAATAAAGAAATTGTTATCTATGAAAAAAATACTGTTTATAAGACGCCCGTAGGCAATACAGAAAAACTTGAAAACAAAATTGTTGCTAGCGTTTTTGATGAAAAAGGAGAGTTAATTCTCACCTATACCTTAGGCAATCATATACAAAGTGTTTGGATTGTTATTCCTTATTATAGGCTAAGGATAGAAGTATCCATTAGCAACAATAATATTGATTTAAACATAGAAAATTAAGGAGAAGTCATGAAAAAACTAATTTTATATCTTGTTTTAATAATTACAATTTTAGAAAGTAGGGATTTTATTCCCTCACAAGATGATCCTACGTGGAATTACCAATTTGATAGTTATACAAAATATTCTTCAACGGGAGCTGGGATTAAAGATGAAAATATTACCACTTCCCCTTTTACTATTGATGAAAATATTTTAAATACTTTTTTGTATGCTTTACCTGAAAGCTCTAAAGCAAATATTGACCATCCTGAATATTTTCCAGAAAATGAACCTGAAATAGTGATAAGCAAAAAAGCAGATGCTTTTGTAACCTTCTATTCAGAAGGTGCGGGATATAGAAATACTCTGGGATACTATACCTATGATGGAGATACAGGAAGAACTGCTCCAAGTTCAGTTGAACAGTTAAAAGAACATGGAAAGATTATTTTTCCCAATACTTCTTTTGTAGATAGTGGGGGTCAAATGTATTATGGCCTTACTGTCTCTTTAGGTGAGTTTGAAGAGAATACAAAATTCGTATTCTTTATAATATCAAATGGGTGGACAGGTAGTGGAATCAGAAATACCGACTGGATATTTTCTACAAAATCTGATTTAAATTTAGAATATGATCCCAATTCAATACTAGAAGTACCCAATCATAAACATGTTGCATTATTATGGAGTAATGTGGGAGCTGGAAATATTTTGCTTATGGGATTTGAAGATATTTTAAGAACACATGCTAGTTGTGACCATGACTTTAACGATGTTTTGTTTTCATTTTCAACAAGTCCAATGAATGCACTCATAGAAGAAAATGGTAGTTTCTCAGTAGCTCCCGTTGAAGCAGATAGTGATAATGATGGAGTGAGTGACGCCTTTGATGAGTTTGATAATGACCCGCAACGAGCGTATACCACTTATTATCCTAATCAAAATGACAAGGCAACCATTATGTACGAAGATATGTGGCCTAAAGAAGGTGATTATGATATGAATGATCTTAGCATTGAAATACAAATAGTTGAGATTAAAGACAGTCTGAATAAAATAAAAGAAATACAATTTGATAGCAAACTTAAAACAAATGGAGCCGCATATAAAAATGGTTTTGCCATACAAATAAACAGTCCTATGAATAATATTGAAAGCTCAGAGTTTTTTATAGATGGTATTGAACTAGAAACAAATCTTATTGCTGATGAAGGAAATACAATTATTACCTTTTTTACCGATGCAGTTAAAGAGTTTAAAAAAACAGACAGTTATTATTATTTTGCAATAGGTGATAAATTTGGCTGTAATGACCCCTATAATAGATTTATTAATGTCTGTTCAAATAGATTACAAGTATCCAGTCCCAATATTACAGGAACTATTATATTTACAAATTCGGTTGATTTAATTAGCCCACCTTATAATCCGTTTTTGATTGTCAATAATGGAGTTTTAGAATACAATGAAGTGCATTTACCAAATTATATGCCAACTTCTTTAGCACCAAGCTATCTATTTAATACCATGCATGATGCGTCTAATTTAAACCTAAATATTACTTACAAAACCTCATCAGATAAACCATGGGCTCTTTTAATTCCAAAATCTTTTGCTTACCCACTTGAAAGAAAAAATATATCTAATGTGTATAAGTATTATAATGCTTGGGTAAATAGTGGAGGAGAAGAGTATTCTGATTGGTATTTACATAATAAAGTAGATGAAGAAAATAAACCCTATGCCAATCCAGATTTAATTTATCTTGAACAGTAAATGTTCAAGATTATTTAGACATTTTCATCTTAGAAGAGCCTTGACAGTTAGGCTATTTTAGTTCATTATAAAATCTGACCAACATATCATATAAAGTCATTTTATATCAACTTATCTCTTTTTTGTGAGGAGAATGTAGGGAGTTTTTATCCTCGCCTACTTATTTATATCTTGTGTAATTCCAAGAAGTTTTTTAAATTTTTAATAAAACTCTGACATTAGCTATCAGAGTTTTTATATTTAGACCTTATCCATCTAATAATAATTTGTCATCATCTAGTTCTTCATTATCCTCACGTGCAAGTGCAAATAGATTAAGTAGATCTTTAACTTCATAACCTGAGCGTTCTTTTCCCTCTAAATCAAAGATAATCTTACCTTCATGCAACATGATTGTACGGGAACCATGGTCTAGAGCTTGGCGCATTGAGTGTGTTACCATCATTACTGTCAATGTTTTCTCTTCAATAATTTGTGAAGAAATATCCATAATAAGTGCGGCTGTTTTGGGGTCAAGTGCAGCGGTATGTTCATCTAATAACAAAATACTGCTTGGCTGTAATGCTGACATTAATAAACTAACAGACTGACGTTGTCCGCCAGATAGAAGTCCCATTTCAGAATCTAATCTATCTTCAAGACCAAGATTAAGACGACTTAACTGCTCTTTAAATATTTTACGTAATTTACTATTCAGTGCAAGAGATAAACGTCCCCTAGCACCTCGACCATAAGCAATTGCCATATTTTCTTCTACGGTTAAATTACCGCAAGTACCCGCAAGAGGATCTTGAAATACACGTGCTATATCTTTAGTACGGCCTGTTGCAGGCAATTTTGTCACATCTCTATCATCAAAAAATATATGACCGTGAGTCGTTTCAATATCACCAGCAATGGTATTAAGTAGAGTTGATTTACCCGCACCATT
>CAJXWI010000121.1 GCA_913062735.1 uncultured Arcobacter sp. | reverse complement strand
AGTAAAAATCTCTAAAATAATGATCAGCGCTCATTTCCCCCCCATAAATAGCTTGTTCTTGGCGCATGCGTTCTTTGATAAAGGCATGGCCGGTTTTACTTTGAATAGCTCTACCACCATTTTTATGGACTAATTCTATGGTACTCCAAGTTAATCTAGGATCATGGATAATTTTCTCATCGGGATTATTTTTAACAAAATTTTGTGCCAGTAAAAATCTTTATTGTTTTATTGTAAATCCCAAAAAAAGTGCAAACTTTGCAAAAGCAATAGGGAATAGAAATAAGAATGATATCGAAGATGCAAGACTGCTCTCACAAATGCTTGTAACTGCAAGAAAAGAAGAAATAAAGATTCCTATCATTAATGATAATGTTGAAGCAATAAAAGAAGCTATAAGCTGTTATAAGTTAATCATCAAGCAACAAACACAAAATAGAAATCATCTATCATCTTTGAAAGCAAAAGGTGATTCTTCTTATGTAATTAAAGAATTAGAAATACAATATAAGTTTCTCAAAAAACAAGAAGAACGAATAATCAAAAAGATACTTACTTATCTCTCTAAAGATAAAAAGTTATATCAATCTTTTTTAAATCTACAAACGATGCCAGGAATAGGTCAAATATCTGCAATTATTTTAATCTATCATTTTATTCAATACCCCGACGCAAATCAAAGACAAATTGTTTCATTAGCAGGACTTGATCCCATAGAAAAAAGCTCAGGGACTTCAGTAAAAGGAAAAACAAAAATATCAAAAGCAGGATCAAAGATTTGTAGAGGAACATTGTTCATGCCCGTAATGGTAGCGGTACAAAAAAATGAAAGACTAAAAGAGTTTTATAATAAATTAAAAGATAAAGGTAAACATACCACAGTCGCACAAATAGCAGTTATGAGAAAAATGATAGTAATAGCTCATTCATTATATAAAAATAACGAAAGGTTCGATGTGAATAAAAGATAAAGTTTCTTTTTAAAACAGTAAATACTTTATTAGATTTTAAGGTGGCAACTCCCTAAAACGTGCGTTAAAGCACCTTTCTTAACGGTCACACAGTCCTCATGCTGTTTCGAAACAATAAATAAACACTCGGCTTCAACAAAGGCAGGATTGCCGCTCCACGTTTACTAATAATAATTTCTTCTTTTAAAAGATAAAAAGTATAGAACATATATTAAGTAAAATAATCTTTCATTAGGCTCTTTCCCTGACTTTGAGAAAGCTAAATCTTTTTATTTTTTAGCGGAAAAAGGTGAAAACTGTCTGAGCGTAAGAAATGTGCTGGTTAGCACGTTTTAGTGAGTTTTTAGCCTAGCTAACAAATAAAAATATTTAGGTACCTGAAGGGCTTTAACAATGTGTCAGTTGCTTCTTTTTGTTTCTTTTTCTGACAATTAAGAAAAAGAAAAAAACGCAAAGGCTACTTTGTATGAGCTCATAAAAGTGGTGATTAACTCTCTTAGATAGACATTTAAATTTCTTGTCTGATATAAATAGTAGAATTTGTGAATTCTGTGACGCAAACTGTGACATCTATTAGATAAACTATGTCATATTAAAAATAATAGGCCTTCTTTTTTAATTAGACATGATTGGATTAAAATAAAACGGTCATATTAAAACTAAATAAATTGGAATAACTAAATGATGAAATTCATTATCTATTACTGTAAAGATATTTCCATGAAATAGAAGTATATTTGGTAGGAAGGCTATTGATAAACTCAATAAGTTCCTCCTTGAAAGAAAGACTTTTGCCATTGATATTATAATTTAAAAGAAAAAGGCTACACATCAAAAATATATTACACAATAATTATTTATTATATCTTTCCTTAGTTGGATTTTTAACTGTATTATTTTCAGTTTTTATCAAAAATTTTGAAAATAGCAATTATTACTCTTCAATATTGTTTTTAAGTTCATCTATAATTTTATTTACATTTGTATATTTTAATCCAAAAAAGTATCAACTTCAAATAAAAATTATTTGTTTAGTATATTACGTCTTTGCAATTAGTCAAACAATAATATTGATGGGCTTTAAAATGCCCACTAACACGATAGTTCCATTTGAAAGTTTCATATTTTTGCTTACGTCAATTATTTTATTTCCTATTTTATATATAGTGTCTTCAAATAATCATGTATTTCAAGAAATTTTTAAAGTATTTTTCTTTATTTGTGCAATGAATTTGTCTTTTTTTCTTTCTTCAATATTTTTAATTCCCGACAATGATTTTAACTTAGGAGTCATATCTATGCCTTTATATGTATCAATACTCTTTCTTCAAATTAGTTGTTCAATCTATCTAGTTTTCAATTTTTCATCCTCACTTAATTCAAAATTTATTAAATTTATATACGCAACTTTTAATAGTTTATTTACGTTTTTTACTTTAGTTATTATACTAATACTAGCTACTGATAGTTTAGATATGGACTATGAGTATTCAATGTCTTTATCAATATTAATATTAGTACTATCTGTAGTTTTATCTATTTATAATCATAAAATATTTTATAAGCATCAGATTACGTCTCTCGTATAATCAAGGAAATGGAACATACATCTTAATCCTTACTGGGGAATTTGACTCATGTGTAGGAACAAATATAAAGTAAATCTACGTATCAAACGGAAAGAATAGTATTTATGAGAAAAACAAGTGAATAGCTTTAATATTAGCACAGCTAAAAATATAAGTATTCAAAGTCATGTGCTATGGTTTAATGCAATATCAACAATATTATAGAGCTTAAAGAAAAAGGAAATTGAAATTATGAAAAAATTAATAAAAATTATTCTGGCAGTAAGTATTATGTTAAGTACACTATCTGCTGAAAACAAGTATGAGACAAATATATTTACAATTAAAAGTTTAGAAATTAAGAAAGATACTTCAATTATGGGAATAATGTACTTACCATCTTCAGATAAATTTTCTCCCAATATAAATATCATTAAACAATCTTATTCAGGTACATTAGAAGAATATCAAGAGATAACAGAAAATCAATTTAAAAAAGAGAAGTTAAATGTTCTTTATAATCAAATAGAAAACAATAGAATAATTTTCGAATATTCTGGAAAATTTGGAAAGTTTAAAACAGAAATGCATTGGTATGGGATAGCACATAAGAAAGACAATTCATATTATTTAATAACTGCTACAGCCTTAAAAAAGCAATGGAAACAATATTCAAAAGAGCTTATAGATTCTGTTCAAAGCTTTAAATTAAAATAGAGATATACCCTCTCTTCAAAAGAGAGGGATACTCTAAAAACTAATATTTATTGACATTGAAAACTTGTCAAAACCTCACTTGTGAATTTAATATATCCAAAGATAGAAGGATTGTAAATTAGAGGAAGACTTTTAAAAATAAAGGGGACTGGCACCTTTATTACTATTGGGAATTTAATACATCCAAAGTTTCTTTTTTTTTCTACTATTTTAGTGCTTGAATTTTGTGCTCACGATAATTAAATTAAAAAGGTTTTGTCAATAAGTCTTTACTTCATTAAATTAAAATAACCACTAAAAGAGTCAATTGTAAACTAAGGGCAATGAAATTTGCAATAATTATAGCTGGTCGATTAAACCTCAAACCATAGAAAAACCAAAATGCATAAACTAATAAGAATCCAAATACAAATGCAAAAGATAAGCTACTTTCACTTTCTCTTTGAAATTCACTTATTAGTTGGCTCAATATAGCTGCACTAGCTATCAAACCAAAAAGCGTTCCAGCAAAATCCCACTGTTTATCAGAGCCTACTTGTGTTGCGTTAATTAATTTTTTCATCTAATACCTTCCTATATAATAGTACATTCTCTTAAAATACTCGCGAGGGGGTAATGCATGTTTATTAAAGATCAATACTTTAATATTGCAGATCTACTAGTTTTTGATCTTTGCTTAATATTTTTATATATGGTATTTTTCATTTGAGTATATCTTTTAGGAGAGTCAACTACATATTATATTTTATTTTAATATAATACGTCTTAATTTTCCTTCCAGTTTTAAGTGTAGATTTATTGCTTTCTACTATGAATTATACCCCTGCAAATGAATCTTTACTTTTTATAAAAGAGGTTTCTCCTTAAAATAATTACAATAAAACTTACAAAATAAAGGGAATAAACATTTTTGTTTGTTTCTTGTATTCTTTGTATTTTGAGTTTTCACACATCCATAAATCTTCCTCTTTCTTAGCTTTTAAAGAAAGCACTCCAATCAAGAATAGATATAAGACAATGTTTTCTGGACTTATGTCTGCTGATATAACAGCGAATAACATTAATAAAAGAGAAAAATACATGGGATGACGTACATATTTATACGCACCATTTGTAATTAAATTGGAATCTTTTTTTATTAAAGGAGAGATATTAAAGTTTGATAATTTGTTAAATAAAAGAGTATAAATACCAAAACTTAGGCCCAGTATAAAAATAACAAGTGAGAGGGGTTTAGTAAAAATGGATTCATTTATGCTTAAGAGTATAAGGATAAGGAAAAATTGTAAAAATACTAAAGAGTAAGCATATATTTTTGTTTTCATAGTAAAGTCTAACATAAATAAAAAGGGCATTGTTCGTAATTAGTAAATCACGTATCTAAAACATTAGTATTGTGTTTAATTTAATAGAACCTAAGGCTAGAAATTTTTAGAAATTCTATTTTAGAATCATCTGTTTTAGTTTGTGATAGAAGTTAATTTAAAAAAATAATAAAAACATATGGTATTTAAGTATACTTAATAATGGAATATAAAAACGAACAACAATTATTAAATGTAATTAAATATGCATTGCCTTCTTTGGTCTTATTCTTTTCTCTTATTGTTACGACATTTTTATATAATAAAAATAAAACTGATTTTGAGAGCATTAAAAAAAATACTGAAATAGAGTTCATTAAACAAAAAAAGATATTAATCAAAGAGCAAATTGATAATCTTTATGACTATATTATTCAAGAACAAACAGATACAGAAAAAAATCTAAAAAAAACACTTATAGGACGAGTTCACGAAGCTCACACTATCATACAAAATATATACAAAGAATATGAAAATACACATACAAAAAAAGAATTAACGTTAATGATCAGAACAACATTAAAAGATATTCGATTTAACAATAACAGAGGCTACTTTTTTGTGTATGATAAAAAAGCTACGAATATAATACACCCTCTTATTCCAAAATTAGAAGGCAAAAATCTTATAAATTATAAAGATACAAAAGGTACCTTTGTATTAAGAGAATCTATTTCTTTGTTAAAAGAGAAAGATGAATCCTACCAACAATGGTATTGGAGAAAAACAAAAGGTGATTTAAGAGAATACAAAAAGATTGGTTTTGTAAAAAATATTTACGAACTGGATTGGTTTTTAGGAACAGGAGAATACGTTGAAGATTTTTCAAGAGACATACAAAAAAAAGTACTCTCACAAGTTGAAAAACTTAAATTTGGTAATAACAGTTATTTTATAGTGACAGACAAAAACGACAATTATTTAAGTCATATAAACAAAGATTTAATAGGGAAAAATGCCTTACAAGAGTTAAGAGATATGAACGATAGCACTTCCCTTGAAAAGATAAAAAAGCTTATCGCAAAAAAAGAGGGGTATCTTGATTTACATTTTTTTAAGCCAGGTAGCACAAAAACATCTTTAAAAATAATATATTTTAAAACAATACCTAGCTGGGGATGGACAATAAGTACAGGTTTTTACGAAGATGATATGAATATTGTAGTTGATAAAGAAAAAGAAATTCTGACAAACAACTACAATGAGAATTTGAACAGACTGCTTAAAGTTACATCACTTTTTACCTTGATTTTACTGATTTTGTCTTTTTATATTTCAAGAGTAATTGAACAAAAATTCAAAACGTATAATGACAGCATTAAAAAACATATTGAAGAAAATAAACAACAACATGACTTATTATCTCAGAAATCTAAGCTTGCATCTATGGGAGAGATGATGGAAAATATTGCCCATCAATGGCGACAGCCTTTATCTGTCATTACAACAGCTAGTAGTGGTATTAAAATATATAAAGAGATGAATCTTCTAAGCGATGAATTTTTGGAAGAAGCTATTTCTAGTATCTCTTCTTCTTCTCAGCATTTATCTCAAACCATTGATGATTTTAGTGATTTTTTTAAGCCAGATAATGAAAAAAATGAGTTTGTTCTAAAAAACAGTATAAAAAAAATATATGGACTTCTTTCCTTTCAATTTAAAGACTATGAAATTGAAATTATTGAGAACATAGAAGATATATCTATTATGAACTCTGAGCGAGGACTGTTACAAGTCTTATTAAATATATTAAATAATGCAAAAGATGCTTTGTTGCAGTGTGAAAATACTAAACGATACATATTTATTGATATTTATAAAAAAGAAAATAAGGTCATAATAAAAATTAAGGACAATGCAAAGGGAATAGATAAAGAAATAATCAAAAGAGTTTTTGAGCCTTATTTTACTACAAAACATAAAAGCCAAGGAACAGGTATTGGCTTATACATGTCGCAAGAGATAATAACACGCCATATGAAAGGATCTTTAATCGTGGAGAATACAAGCTACGAGTATAAAGGAAGTACTTTTAAAGGTGCTTTGTTTACAGTCGAGTTTCCCTTGTCCTAAAAGAATTGTCTTATCCCTATAGTACCTACAGTCCTTCATATTGTTACTTCTTATTATATGAGAAAAGAAATCGCTACTTTTGATTTATATAGTGTTTCTGTTATAAAGAGGAGAAATCTACTTTTAAATAAAACTAAACGACAGAAATTGGAACATAAAAATCTAAGATAAAATCTTTGTTGTTATCTAAAAAATGATTTTTATCATAAATCGCGTAAGCAGGTAGGGTTTTTGCTTCGTAACCACTGGAGGGTAACCAAAAATTGTAAATATAGACCATTAATTTGGTTACATCTCCATAAACACCTTCATAATGAAAAATTGCACATAAAGACTCTTCTATTTCAAATTTACTTATAGAATTTCTTGGAATGAAAGTTGTATCTACTTCAAAAGCAGCTACATATTGGCAATCTTCATAGGGAGTAATAACAGGATTATCATGAAATACTCCAATTTGTACAGTGCTTGTAAGTTTTTCTTCATAAGCAAATGCCATTAAACGCTGCCATGTTTTTTTAACTCTTATATCATAGCCTTTGTGTCTGATATAAGCACAGCTTCTTTTTTTGGCTACTTTTATTAAAGGATCAAGCGTATAAAAATCTTTATTTATTTGCTCGTTT
>CAJXWI010000120.1 GCA_913062735.1 uncultured Arcobacter sp. | reverse complement strand
AAGCTGTTGTGGAAATGAAAGATGAGTTGGAAAAGATAAAAGAACAACTCTTAAATATACTTTAAAAATGAATGGGAAACTTATTGTTTTTTCTGCACCCTCAGGAGCTGGAAAAACATCAATTATAAAGTATTTATTGGATAAAAATTTATCGGCCGAATTTTCAATATCTGCTACTACTAGAAAACCCAGAAAGAACGAAAAAAACGGTATAGATTACCATTTTATGTCTGTTGGTTCATTTAAAAAGAAAATCAAAAACAAAACAGAAAAAACCAAAGAAGTTAAAGTAAAACCCTTAAATCTTGCTGCTTTTTTATGTCTTTTTTTCAGTGTTTCATCATAAAACGGGTTAGTATTGTTAGTATTATTTTTAGTTAAAATCATAATGTATTCACTTTATATTTTTCTTTAAATTTTCTAATTAGGTTTAATGAAATAATGTTAAGCACTAAAGTAACAAAAAATAAAATTAACCCCAAACCAAAAGCACTTAGTGTCTCAGGTGAATTAAACGCCTGATCCCCTACAAGAGCATCTACTATCCTTACCGTTACAGTGGTCATATCATCTAATGGATTCCATGATAAGTTTGGACGCAATCCTGCTGCCATAACAACAATCATTGTTTCTCCTAAGGCTTTTGATAAACCTAATAAAGAGGCCGAAATAATACCTGGAAGAGCAGAAGGAATAACTATATCTCTGATTGTTTCTGCTTGCGTTAATCCCAAACCTAAAGCTGCTTTCCGTTGTGAATCTGGAACTGCTCTAATTACATCATCACTTAATGACGAAATAACAGGAATAATCATAATCCCCATTACTACACCTGAGGCTAGTGCTGAGTTAAATGTAGCTTCAAGACCAAAAAATGCGGCACCCTTTACAATTAAAGGAGCTACTGTAATAGCAGCAAAAAAACCATAAACAACCGTTGGAATACCTGCAAGTACTTCAAGCATAGGTTTTAAGAAATCTCTTGTTTGTAAAGAGGCATATTCGCTCATATAAATTGCTGATCCTAAACCAACGGGAATGGCAACACTTAGTGCAATAGCCGTAATCATAAAGGTACCAGCAAAAATTGGAAGTGCTCCAAATTTACTATTTTCTGTACCAGGGGACCATTCAGTTCCTGAAATAAAGTACCAAAAACTTTTCATTTTAAAGAATTCTATTGCTTCAAACAGAATTGAAAATAAAATTCCAAAAGTTGTTAATATTGATATTGTTGAGGCAACAATTAAAAGTGTTTTAATTGCATCTTCTTTTAACTGTGTGTTTTTATTTTTTGATGTAAACGAATGCTTCAAGATTAACCTTTCTTATTTTTTAAAAGTATAATAAAAAATGGTTACAAGGAGGTTACAAAATATTGTTTATAAACAACAAGAAATTGCTTCGTTTTGAAGTTTTGAGTCTTTTTTTAGTTTAGAAATTAAAGTATCAAAGTTTGCAATATCAGAAGTGTAATTTATTTCCATAACAGCAGCAGCTACACTTAAAAGAGGAAAGTTTCTTTTTGTCCCAAATCTATCAATGATTTTTATATAGCCTCTTTCTTTGTCTTTTTTTGAATAAAATTCCTGAACGCAAGAAGAAAACTTTTTTATAAGAGAATTGACTTTTTTGTTTACTTCTTCTAATTCTTTATTTTTAAAAGATACAAAAAAATCATCTCCTCCAATATGAGCTATAAAAGAGTCCTTTTCAAGATGTTTTTTCAAAAGCTCTGCAAAAATTAAAATAGCTCTATCCCCTTGTCTAAAACCATAAGAATCATTAAAAGGCTTAAAATCGTTAAAATCAAAATAAACAATATGGTAAGTATTTTCTTTATAAGATTGAAACATAATAGATAAAGAGTCCTCTATTTGATGATTCCCTGGAAGTTTAGTTAAGGGGTTTTGATCTTTAGCAATTTCAATATTACGTTTATAAGAGAGGCTTAAAAGATTATCAACACTAACAAAGCCTAAGTATTTATTTGCTTTTGTTATGAAAATACCTTTTTTACTTACATTGTTCATATTGTACACTTCAAGTGTTTTATCAACACCCCAAGACAATTCAACAGAAAGTACGGGTTTCATATAGCGCGTAAGATCAGAATGCAGTGAAATATTCTTAGCAATAGATAAACCATATTGTGAATAAGACATCTTTTTTATATCTAATTCATAAATCGCCCCTTGTAACTCTTTTTCATCATTAATAATTGGTACAAAAGTATTGTTTGGATTGTCTTTAAAATAAGAAAACAGTTCATATAAACTTTGTTTTATATTTAATACTTTTATTTTTTGTACAAAATTTTGATCAATTAAGTTTTCATCACTTACACGTTTATCTTTATTTATAATACTTTCAATTATTGAGTACTTTTTACTAATGTTATGAATTTCTAATTGGGCTTTTTGAATTAAATAACCTTGGAGGAAATCAAAACCTATTTCTTTGCAAACATAATATTCTTTTTCATCTTCAATGCCTTCAGCTATTACTTTAGAGCCCATGATATGTGCCATATTTATTATTGAAGTACAAAAAAGTCTTTTTTTTGCATCTTTGTGAATATTCGTAATAAAAAAACGATCAATCTTTATAAAGGAGGCTTCCGAAAAGTACATAAGTTTAAGCCCAGAGACCCCAATTCCAAAGTCATCAATAGCAATATTGTAGCCATGTTGTTTATACATATCTAATAAATGTAATAAATTACTAGAGTTTTGTAAGGTATCTTTTTCGCTTAATTCAAAACATAAACGGCTTTTGTTTATATCGAATTTTTCTAATAAGTTAATAGTATTTTGATCATCAAAATTGTTGATATTTAGAATTCTATTATCAAGGTTATAAAAGAGTTTTAAGTCTTTAATTTTAAAATTTGAAAACTTTCTAAATGCTAGTTTTTTTAATTCTAAATCTAAGTCAAAAAGCATCTCTTCTTCATAGGCTTTATCGAAAATTTCAAAAATAACATTAAAATCTCTTTCATAGTTTCGTAAAAGTGCTTCTACTGCATAAATTTTACCATTGTTAATATTTACGATTGGTTGAAAAGCATAATCAAAATTTTTGATAAGTTGTTTCCATTTGTCATTAAGCATATACTGCCTTTATAAAAAAATAACTGAGTCTTGGAAGCTCTAAAACTCAATTATTTCTTTATATAAAGGGTGAGAACCCTTTATACAAGGTAGAAACTATTTTTTTAAGTTGTTTAATGTAAGTTTATCTCTTGATAATACACTTGTTCTTAACGCTGATCTTTGTGCATCAGGTAAAGCAATAAGTCCAATTTCACCTAGTATTCCGTCTTTACCAATCATGTTTTCACTCATAAACATTGATACATATTTTTTCATTGCAGGTACTTTAGATGCATGAGAGTTTTTGATATAGAAGAATAATGATCTTGAAATTGGATATTTCCCTGAAGAAATTGAATCAGGAGTTGGAACAACACCATTCACTTTAGCACCTTCTAATTTATCATCATTTTCAATTAAAAAAGAATAACCAAAGATACCAAAAGCATTTTTGTTTTTAGTAAGTTTTTGAACAATGATATTATCATTTTCACCTGATGGAACATAAACACCATCTGTTCTAACTACGTGATACTTTTTAAAAGCTTTGTTTTTCTTTTTATCTTGTTTGTAAAGATCTGTATATACAGCCATTTTTTTGAAAGTACCTTTCATAACCATATCTTCGAACGCATCTCTTGTTCCAGAAGATTTAGGAGGTCCATAAATAATAATTTCTCTTGATGGTAAAGAAGCATCAATTTGTGACCATTTTTTGTAAGGATTTTTAATCAATGATTTACCATCTTTAGAAGGTACTAAAGCAGCAACTGCTAAAGCTAATTGAGTTTTTGTAACAGAAAAAGATTTGTTTGATTTATCTTGAGCAAATGCAATTCCATCAAAACCAATTACTGCTTCAGTAATATCAGTAACACCATTTTTTTCACATAATGCAAACTCTTTAGTTTTCATTCTTCTAGAAGCATTTGTGATATCAGGAGTATTCATACCATTACCAGCACAAAATAATTTCATTCCACCACCAGAACCTGTTGATTCTACTACAGGAGTAGGGTAAGAAGAAGTAGCACCTAATTCTTCAGCAACTGAACTTGAAAAAGGATATACTGTTGATGAACCAACAATTTTAATTTGATCTCTTGCACTTAAACTTGCAGTTAAGGCAACACTTGCTAATAAAGCTAAAACACTTTTTGTATTTGTCATATTTATCTCCATTTTTTTGATGAAGAAGTTTAATATGATTTGGTTACATCTTGGTTACTTATTTTTAGGACTAAATTTTTCTTGAAATTCTTTGAGTTCTCTTACAAATAATAAAGACTCATTGACGGGACAATAAAGTACAGCTTCAACCCAAGTATCATTTTCTTGAATTTTACAGAAATCTTTTACAAGATAGTCTTCTTTGTTTTTGTAGTGAGTGTAGATTTTGTTTTTTTGAATCATTTTGATCTTTTATATGGAATAAAATGTATTTAGCGTAAGAGTGTATTTAAGAGTTTGAAGCTAGGGTTATAAACCGTTCGCTTCAATAAGTCGTGCTTGATGATCGGCCATTAATGGATCAATAATCTCATTTAATAAACCGTCATTCATTATATAATCTAATCTATAAAGTGTGAGGTTAATTCTATGGTCACTTACTCTGTTCTGCGGATAATTATACGTTCTAATTCTTCCACTTCTATCACCAGTACCAACTTGTTCTTTTCTCTCGGCACCTTCTTTTTCCATCTTCTCTTTATTTTCCAGATCAAAGAGCCTAGCTTTTAAAACTTTCATGGCTTTATCTCTGTTTTTATGTTGAGATTTTTGGTCTTGGTTGGTTACGACTATACCTGTTGGTAAGTGAGTAATTCGTACCGCTGAATCCGTAGTATTAACTGATTGACCACCATTACCTGATGCTCTCATTACATCAATTTTTAAATCGGTTGAACTGATATTAATTTCTACATCATCAACTTCTGGCATAACAGCAACTGTTATAGCAGAGGTATGAACTCTTCCTTGTGATTCCGTATCTGGAACTCTTTGAACTCTATGAGTTCCACCTTCAAACTTCAATTTAGAGTAAACGTGATCGCCTTTAAATAGTGCAACTATTTCTTTATAGCCACCAGATTCACTGTTATTTTGATTCATGATTTCAACTTTCCAGCCATTATTCTCAGCATATCTTAAATAAGCCCTGAATAAATCTCCTACGAAAATTGCAGCTTCATCTCCACCAGCACCCGCTCTTAGTTCCAAATAGATATTCTTTGCATCATTTGGATCAGTAGGAAGTAATAAAAGTTTTATTTCTTCTTCAATAAGGGGTTTTTGTGGTTCTAATTCTTTAAGTTCTTCTTTTGCAAGCTCACCTAATTCTGAATCTTCTAATAAAAGTTTATTATCAGCAATATCTTCAATTAACTGAATATATTCTTTTGCTTTGTTAACAACAGGAGCAATACTAGCTTGCTCTTTAGAAAGTTTTGTCATTAATTTTATATCAGAAATTACTTCTTCTGAGATTAACTGATTGTTAATCTCGTCATTTCTGTCAATAAATGTTTGTAGTTTATTTTGAAGCATAATTCTCTTTATTTTGAATTTATATTAATAGAACACTAATTAAAGTGAAATAATTATATTGCGTTCACTTTAACTTGTAATCTAGATACTTTTCTACCAGCAGTTGTTTTTTTAAGGATACCCTTAGATACACAATGGTGGATATATTTGTTTGCTTTTTTCATTGCAACTATTGCAGTTTCTTTATCAGCAGAGTCGATTGCAGATACTACTTCTTTTACTACATTTTTGATTCTTGTTTTGTAGAATCTATTTCTCTCAGTCTTAACGATTGTTTGTCTTGCTCTTTTAGCAGCAGATTTATGATTTGCCATTTTTCTTAACCTCTTTGTAAAATTTTTAAGGGTAGAATGTTAGCTAAATAACTTTAAAGTAAGTTTAAATTAAGCTAGTACTAACGTAAAATACTCTTAAAAAGTACCTTTATGTAAAGTATTATGTAATAAATACAGGATAAATATTATGAAATTATTTGGTACAGATGGGGTAAGAGGAAAAGCAGGCGATTTCTTAGATGCAATGACCACTATGAAATTAGCAATGGCAGCAGGAATATATTTTAGAAAACATTCAACAACTAATAAAATTTTAGTAGGAAAAGACACAAGAAGAAGCGGCTATATGATAGAAAATGCACTTGTTTCTGGCCTAACTGCTGTGGGATATGATGTAATACAAATAGGACCAATGCCAACACCAGCAATTGCCTATTTAACAGAATCAATGCGTTGTGATGGAGGAATTATGATTTCTGCATCTCATAATCCTTATGATGATAATGGAATTAAATTTTTTGATAATCATGGGGACAAGTTGAATCTTACTTGTGAAAAAGAGATTGAAAAAATATTTTTTAATAATGAAATCAGACTTGCGAATCAAAAAACAGGGAAAGAAATCGGCTCTTCTAAAAGAATTGATGACGTAATAGGGAGATATATTGTTTCTTTAAAATCTTCTTTTCCTAAAGAATTATCACTACAAGGTCTAAGAATAGTACTTGATTGTGCAAATGGAGCTGCTTACAAAGTTGGACCTACTATTTTAGAAGAGTTAGGAGCAGAAGTATTTACCATAAATGCAAGCCCTGATGGTTTTAATATTAATGAAAGTTGTGGGGCACTTCATCCAGAAAATGTTGGAAAAATTGTAACAAAAGTAAGAGCTGATATTGGTATTGCTTTAGATGGTGATGCAGATAGATTGGTTGTTATTGATGAAACAGGTGAAGTAATTGATGGAGATAAACTTTTGGGTGCTTTATGTACGTATTTAGATGCACAAAATCTTCTTCAAGGGAAAGCTTGTGTTGCTACTGTTATGTCTAACCAAGCCTTAGAAGATTATTTAAATGCTTCAGACTTGACTTTAGAGCGAACAGATGTTGGAGATAAACACGTACTTGCTAATATGAAACAGAACAATATTAATTTTGGTGGAGAGCAAAGTGGGCATGTTATTTTTACAGATGTAGCCAAAACGGGTGATGGTTTAGCTTCTGCATTACAAGTGCTTGCATTAATTATTAAATCAGGTAAAAAAGCCAGCGAAGTACTAAATCCTTTTGAATTGTATCCTCAGGTTTTAAAAAATATAAATGTAAGTAAAAAACCACCTTTAGATGAAATTGAAGGCTTAGAATCTTTATTAAATGAAGCCAAAACAAAAGGAATGCGACATCTAATTCGTTATTCAGGAACAGAAAACAAATTAAGAGTTTTATTAG
>CAJXWI010000119.1 GCA_913062735.1 uncultured Arcobacter sp. | reverse complement strand
CTCCAGCAGCAATATGTAATTCTTTAATAATATTGTTTTGAATTTGAATATTGATAGCAAGAGAGATAGTTGATATATCTTGATCATATCGTTTTGAGAGCTTCCAGGAAAAAATTTTATTTTTTTTGTTGGCTATAGGTAATTCCAAGGATGAAATTATTTCATCTTTTTTTAAAATATTCTTTCGATAACCTTTGAAAAAATTTTTTATATTAATTTTTTTAAAACCATTTCTTCCAAATACTTTTAAATCTGAATTTAAAACTAATAATATAGGTGCAATATCTCCAATTGGACTAGACGTGCATAAATTTCCTCCAATTGTTCCTTGATTTCTAATCGTTTGATGAGCTACATATTTCAATGCATATGAAATTATTGGAAACTCTGATGCTGTATTAGTGGCTGGTGGTTTTGGTCATAGAGGTGTTGAAGGAAAATTAAAAGCCATTCAATATGCAAGAGAAAATAAAATTCCATATTTAGGAATTTGTTTAGGTATGCAATTAGCACTTATTGAATTTGCAAGAAATGTTTTAGGTTTAGAAGCTGCAAACTCTGTTGAATTTGACAAAGAAACACCTGATCCAATTATTTATTTAATTGATGAATTTATGGACCAAACAGGAATGAAGCAAATACGTACACATGAATCTCCAATGGGTGGAACTATGCGTTTAGGTGAATATCCATTTAATCCAAAAGAAGGTTCTTTAATTCAAAAAGCCTATGGAAACAATGATACGTATTTTGAGAGACACAGACACAGATATGAAGCCAACCCTAAATACAAAAAAAGTTTTCAAGATAAAGGAATGGTTATTTCTGGAGAATCTGATGGACTAATTGAAACAGTTGAATTAGCAGATCATCCGTGGTTTGTAGGGGTTCAATTTCATCCTGAATTTACATCACGTTTAGAAAACCCAAATCCAATTATTCTGGAATTTGTTAAGCAGGCAATTAAAAACAACTAATGCAAAAAATCACTGTTGATCATTTATCGACCCTACTAGAAGCAAGACATCGGCATAATCCTTATGCCAAACTTGCTAGTCTTCCAAAACCCCATAGTTTTAAAGATATAAAAATAGCAAGCACGAGAGTTAAGCAAGCTATACAAAACAAAGAAACAATTACAATTGTTGGTGATTATGATGTTGATGGTATTGTTTCAACTACAATTATGGTAGATTTTTTCAATACTATAAACTATCCTATAAAATATATCATTCCTAATCGTTTTAAGCATGGTTATGGGCTCTCTCCTAAAATAGTAGAGCAAATAGATGAAGGTTTGGTTATAACCGTTGACAATGGAATTTCAGCCTATGAAGCATCATTGTTATTAAAAGAAAAGAATATTGATCTGATTATTACGGATCATCATACGCTTGGAGATAAAATTCCTAAAGCCTTAGCTATTATTAATACAAAACAGCCTGATTGTACTTTTCCATTTAAGGATATTTGTGGAGCCCAAATTGCGTGGTACTTTTGTGCAGCCATAAAACAAGAACTTGACTTAAAAGTAGATATGAGTTCATTTATGGACATTTTATGTATTGCAATTATTGCAGATATCATGCCAATGACGAGTATAAATTATACGATGGTTAAGTATGGACTGCAAAAATTTAAAAGCTCTACTCGTCCTGCTTTAGTTCAATTAAGACAATCCTTACAAAAGCAAAACTATAGCTCAGATGATATTGGTTTTTTTATAGCTCCTAAACTGAATTCAGCAGGTAGATTAGAAGATGCCTCAATTGCTTTAGAATTTTTATTATCAAAAGATAATTTTAGCGCTCAAAATAATTTAGATTATTTAAATGAGCTGAATGATCAAAGAAAAATACTTCAAAATGAAATAAACAATCAGTCTAAAAAACAAGTTAAAAAAGACGATAAAGTAATAGTTGTTTGGAGTGAAGATTGGCATGAAGGGGTTATTGGAATAGTTGCTGCAAAACTTTGTCATGAATATAAGCGTCCTGCTTTTGTTTTTTCAATTACAAAGGGAGTCGCAAAAGGAAGTGCAAGAGCCAATAGCGAAATAAATCTACATACTCTTATAAGCACTACGTCTGATTTACTTTTAGGTTTTGGTGGCCATAAGAATGCAGCAGGAATGGCTTTAAAAGAAGAGAATTTAGAAAGTTTTAGAAAAAATCTTAACCACAATATTAATGCTTATGATGAAGACCTGTATATAAATACAAAAACTCTAGGAGAGCTAGATGTTGCTAGTGTTTCTATGGATTTTCTTAATGTCATTGAAAATTATGAACCCTATGGTCAAGAAAATTTAAAACCTATTTTTACTGTATCTGATGCAAATATTATTAAAAAAGAACTTTTTGGAAAAGACAAATCTCATATGAAATTACATCTAGAAAGTTATGGTTTTTATTATGAAGCTATTTTATTTGGAGAAACTAAACTTGAAGGAAATACGGTATCTTTTGTAGTATCTTTAAATAAAAATGAGTTCAGAGGAAGATCTACGACTCAGTTTTTAATTCAAGAAATTCTATAAAACAACAGGAGCGTAAGAGACTCTTTGTCTAGGAACTCTTTCTAATTCATGAATCTCATTGGTTAATCTTGTTGTCAAACTTGAGGAAGACAAGATATAACCCGTTTCAACATCAATTAGTTTTACAAATAATAGAAGTTTTTTACTTGTTACTGTATACGTTCCAACTAAAGCATAAGATGCCATTTTAATATTATTCCCTAAAATTTTATTTGGATTTCTAGTTAACATATTAAAACCATGTTGTCCAATAGTAAAATCTCTTCCAAATTCTACTTGTCTGATAATAATATCTTGTGATGATAGAGTATTTTTAAGAGATTCTGATAATACAAAACCAAGCTTTGAAGGGTTTTCAAGTTTTGCAAGATTTACAAAATCAGAAACAAGAACGACTTCTGAACGTGTTACATTTTTTTTAATTCTTTGCAATGATTTTTCTACTAGCTCGTCTGTAAGCGCTTGAAAATCAGTTGACCAAGAATATTTATTGAACACAGTTGGTATCGTAGTTGTACAAGAACTTAAGATAAATATACTAACAATTATTAAAAAAAGGCTCTTAAAAGAAGGTATATTTATATTCACTTATTTATTCTTTTACTATAGATATTTTTCTAGCAGGTTTACAATCTTTAAAAAGTACACAATCATTTCTTAAACCATGAAGATAAGTAGCTCTAGCACTTGAAATAATTCTTCCACTTTCGTTATCAATTACTCTTGCATTTAACATAACTTTTTCAAATTGTCTTGAATATGTTCCTACAACAACATAAGTATTTTCAATTCTATCTTTTAACTTTTTTATATTTCTTGAAATATAATATTCACCTTGAGCATTAATAGAAACAGCCAATTGTCCTCTAAACTCAATAACATTAAAATTTCTGTTGGATAATTCATTAATTAAACTCTCACCAATAATTCTACCAAACTCAGTGGTTTTTTTAAAGTTATCTAGTCGTACAAAAGAAGTAATTAATACAGGTTTAAAACTGTTAAATTTTTTGTTTTGCATCATTTGGGTTGCTAATGACGTAATTGTCTGCTCTAAAGAAATTTGTCTTGTTACATTACTCGACATATCATTAGATACTTCCATTCTTTTTTTGGCACGATTTACTTTTAGTATTTCGCCTTTAATTGCCTTATTTACCGTTGGTTCACCTGCTTGAGATGGAGTTTCATCCATTTGCTTCTCGTATGCACACCCTGTGCTTAACAGAACAGTAGTTGCCATAAGAGCAAAACTAGCTTGCTTAATAAGTTTAATCATGAAAATCCCTTAAAGTGATAATTTATAAATTTTATTTAAATGTAACTTATAAACTCATGAAAAGCAACAAATTATACACTATAAAATTATATTTCGTTTTTTGAAGCTAAAATTAAGTGGTTTTTTTTATTAAAAAACTTATAATAAGCAAAAAAGGATAAGCAAATATGAAACTGGCTTTAGTATTAAGTGGAGGAGGAGCGAAGGGAGCATTTCATCTAGGAATGTTGCGTTTTTTTGAAGAAGAGAATATTAAAATAGAAGCCTACTCAGGTACTTCAATTGGCAGTGTAATTGCTTGTTCTCATGCCAGTGGAGTAAGTGCAAAAGAACAATTTCATATTTTTAAATCCAAGGAGATTAAAAAAGCACTTAAGTTTAATTATTTTAAAAAAGGTTTACTAAAAATTGATCACAATAATAAAATTATTAATGAACTTTTACCTTTTGAAAAGCTTGAAGATTTGCCACAAAAAGTATATGTAAATGCCTATGATATCAAAGCAAAAAAAATGCATTATTTCTCCCAAGGCAATATTGTAGATTTATGTATGGCATCTTCAGCTTTGATTCCTATTTTTAAGCCAATTACTTATAAAAAAATGCAGCTAATTGATGGAGGTTTTGTTGATAATCTTGCTGTAAAACCTTTTTTCAATAAAGAGCTAAGTATATTTACCTCAAATGTTTTTCCAAAATCAGAAAATAAAAAAGGCCTTTATCTTAACCCTGTTAAATATCTTCAAAAAAAGATTTTTAGACAGGTAGGTAAAAATATGAATATCGCAATTACTAACAGCGATTATTATTTCACTTCTTTAAAATTAAATCAGTATAAAATCTTAAGTTTCAAAGACATTGAGCCTTGTTACGCACTTGGATATAAAGAAGCGCAAAAGCAATTAGTACAATTCGTAAAAGATTATAAAAATAAATAATTAAGCCTTTCTTAGCTTTTAAATTAAGTATTTTTTTATCTTTTATTTTAATTCTTTCTTAGATATAATCGCGATAATATAAAAATAATTCAAAAGATTTATCATGTCAAATATACCTCAATTTACACATTTACATTTACATACTGAGTATTCTTTACTTGATGGTGCCAATAAAATAAAAGTACTTGCAAAAAAAGTAAAAGAAATGGGAATGACTTCTGTTGCTATGACGGATCATGGAAATATGTTTGGAGCCATTGACTTTTACAATGCGATGAACGCAGTAGGTGTCAAACCTATTATTGGGATGGAAGCTTATATCCATAATGCCGATGAAGTAGGAGATAAATCAACCAGACAGCGCTTCCATCTGTGCTTATATGCAAAAAACGATGTAGGATACAAAAACCTAATGTATTTGACGTCACAAGCCTATATGCACGGTTTTTACTATTATCCACGAATTAACAAAAAACTCTTGCGTGAACACTCAGAAGGATTAGTTTGTTCTGCTGCTTGTTTACAAGGCGAGATTTCTTGGCATTTAAATACTAACAGCGAACGTAATGTAAAAAATGGAGCAAAAGGATATGAGAGAGCTAAAGAAATTGCTTTAGAATACCACGATATTTTTGGCGATGATTTTTACTTAGAAATTATGCGACATGGAATTCCTGATCAACATTTTATTGATGATCCTATTTTAAAAATTGCAAAAGAAACAGGTATTAAAGTTGTTGCCACCAATGACACTCACTATTCTGAACAAAAAGATGCAGAAGCACATGAAGCCTTTATGTGTATTGCAATGAATAAACTTTTTGATGATCCAAACAGATTAAGACACAGTGTTCATGAATTTTATTTAAAAACGCCAGAACAAATGGAACAATTATACTTTGATATTCCAGAAGCGATACATGCCACACAAGAAATTGCTGATAAATGTAATTTAACCATTAAACTAGGAGATCCTACGCCTCCTAACTTTAAATTTACAAGAGATAAAGCAGAAGTACATTCACTTGTACTTCCTGAGCCAGATATTGAGTATTCACTTGAAAATGATAAAGTCTTATTTATTGATGAATGTTGGAGAGGCTTAAAAAAACGTCTAAAAATTGTTGACGAAACAAAACATCAAGAGTATAAAGACCGATTACAAGTTGAAATAGACATTATTAATAATATGAAATTCCCAGGATATATGCTTATTGTTTGGGATTTTGTTATTGTTGCAAAAGAAATGGATATTCCAGTAGGTCCTGGAAGGGGATCAGCGGCTGGTTCTTTGGTTGCATTCTCACTTGAAATTACGGATATTGACCCCATGCCTTATGGACTTTTATTCGAGCGATTTTTGAATCCTGAGCGAATATCTATGCCCGATATTGATATGGATTTCTGTCAAGCAAGACGGGGAGAGATTATTGATTATGTGGTTGAAAAATATGGACGTGCCAATGTTGCGCAAATTATTACTTTTGGAAAACTTCTTGCAAAAGGAGTAATAAGAGATGTTGCAAGGGTTTTAGATATGCCCTATTCCAAAGCTGATGCAATGGCAAAACTTATTCCTGATGAATTAGGAATAAATCTTACTGACTCTTATAACAAAGAACCAAAAATAAAAGAGTTGTGCGATTCAGATCCACAAGCACAAAGAGTATGGACGCTTGCCCTTGCACTTGAAGGTCTTAACAGAAATGCAGGAACACATGCAGCTGGTGTAGTTATTTCAAATGAACCCTTATGGAACAAAACACCTTTATTTAAACCTTCTGGTTTAGATACTCTTGCAACGCAATACAATGGTAAATATGTTGAAGATGTCGATTTAATAAAATTTGACTTCTTGGGTTTAAAAACGCTTACGGTAATTGAAGAAGCCTTAAAATTAGTGAAACACAGACATGGAAAAAGAATTGACTTTTTGACTGCTGATGTAAATGATAAAGGGGTATATGACTTAATTCAAACAGGAAATACCATTGGATTATTTCAAATAGAATCAGATGGTATGCAAGATTTATGTAAACGTTTAAAACCCGATAATTTTGAAGATATTATTGCTGTACTTGCTTTATATAGACCAGGTCCAATGGAGTCTGGAATGCTGGATGACTTTATTGATAGAAAACATGGTCGCGCTAAAATTGATTATTTTTATGATGAATTTACAGAACCCCTAGAACCCATCTTAAAACCAACATATGGTGTTATCGTATACCAAGAGCAGGTTATGCAAATTGTTCAAACAATTGGTGGTTTTTCACTTGGTGGGGCGGATTTAGTACGTCGTGCCATGGGTAAAAAAATTGTTGAAGAGATGGACAGATTAAAGGGTGAGTTTGCCTTAGGTGGAGTAAAAAAAGGCTATAATAAAGAACATTGTGAAGAACTTTTTGATTTAATTGTAAAATTTGCAGGATATGGATTTAATAAGTCACATTCGGCTGCTTACGCACTTGTAACCTTTTATACCTCCTATTTAAAAAACTATTATCCAACTGAATTTATGGCAGCTTTATTAACACTAGAAAAAGATAATACAGATAAAGTTGTAAAATATGTGGATGAAGTAAAAAGACTTGATATCGAACTTTTCCCACCAGA
>CAJXWI010000118.1 GCA_913062735.1 uncultured Arcobacter sp. | reverse complement strand
TATTAGCAATAGATGCAGGTACGGGAAGTATACGAGCCGTTTTATTTGACATGATTGGAAATCAAATTTCTATGGAACAAAAAGAATGGACCCACCTAGAAGAAAGTGGTGTTCCTAATTCTATGAGTTTTGATTACGAAAAGAACTGGCCCCTAGTTATATCTTGTATTAAAACATGTATAGAACAAGCCTCTATCAATGCCAATGATATTTTAGCCCTAAGTGCTACTAGTATGAGAGAAGGAATTGTTTTATACGATAAAAACGGCCGTGAGTTATGGGCGGTTGCGAATGTAGATTCAAGGGCTTCTAAAGAAGTGCAAGAACTACAAAAAGAAGATGCTTTTTTTGAAAAAGATGCCTACGATATCTCAGGTCAAACCTTTGCTTTAGGTGCACTTCCTAGAATTTTATGGCTTAAAAATAATAAACCAGAACTTTATTCACAAGTACATACGATGTCTATGCTTTCAGATTGGATTTTAGCCAAACTCTCAGGCGTAATTGCCTGCGAACCTAGTAATGCAGGAACCTCTGGTATTTTTAATTTAGAAAAAAGAACATGGGAAAAAGAGCTTGCGCTAAGAGCTGGAATAAAAGATGATATATTTCCTCCTATTTATGAAACAGGAACATCTATTGGTTTTGTAAGCAAAGAAGCAGCTGAACTAACTGGTCTTAAAACCCTTACAAAAGTAGTAATGGGTGGAGGAGATGTTCAATTAGGAAGTGCTGGATTAGGCGTAGTAAAAGAGGGAGATGTTGCAATCTTAGGAGGATCTTTTTGGCAGCAAATTGTAAACATTCCTAAAAACACTCCGCCACCCTCTTCTATGAATATAAGAGTAAACCCTCATGTAATTAGTGGGCTTTCTCAAGCAGAAGGAATTACATTCTTTTCAGGCCTTGTAATGAAATGGTTTAGAGATGCTTTTTGTGATTTAGAAAAACTACAAGCAAAAGATCAAAATAAAGATGTTTATGAAATTCTAGAAGAAAAAGCAAAAGAAGTGCCAATAGGTTCACATGGAATTCTTCCTATCTTTTCAGATTCAATGAAATATGGTAAGTGGTATCATGCAAGTCCTAGTTTTATCAATCTCTCACTAGACGCTAGTACGTGTAATAAAGCGTCAATGTTTAGGTCATTAGAAGAGAATGCCTGCATTGTATCAGCCATAAATTTGGAGAAAATAAAAGAATTTTCAAATATTGAAATATCTGAAATTGTATTTGCAGGAGGTGCTAGTAAAGGTACTTTATGGCCTCAAATTCTTGCAGATGTAACAGGATGCACAATCAAGATTCCAAAAGTGACTGAAGCTACGGCATTAGGCGCTGCTATGAGTGCAGGAGTTGGAGCTGGAATATTTTCAAGTTTAGAAGACGCATCAATGCAATTAGTTCAATGGAATAAAACTTACGAAGCAAATAAGGCTAATACTCAAACCTACAAAATAATAAGAGAAAAGTGGACAGCTGTTTATGAAGAACAATTAAAATTAGTAGATATGAACCTTACAACTTCAATGTGGAAAGCCCCTGGATTATAAACACACATTCATCAAGCTTTCAGTTGCTTTTGGTTAAACTGATTTTTTAACACTCAAACACTACAATCGGGGATGACATGGTATCGATTGGAGCAAAGAGGGTTAGTTGCATGTCGGCCTGAACATGCCGTTAGACGGTTCATTTTTTTTAAACGCAAATAATAATAATTATTCTCCAGCTTACGCAGCAGCGTAAGTTTTAATTTAGACTCCCCTTTATTGGGTCGTAGACTAGGAGGTCCATTCTACTGATGCTATATAGGTAGAACTAAATGGGCTCACCCCCAATAGCTTATTTTAAGAAAGTTGATTTGCTTCTTAGAAAACATTTAGAATCTTAGCTTTATAAGAGCCTTGCAGGTTGATCTTTTATAAAGTGAATTTAATCAATCTTTTACTAAACATGTAGACGCTAATTTGATTTGTTTTAAGACTGGAGTTCAATCCTCCACATCTCCACCAAAACACTATCCAACAACATCTAATAAACCCTATTTTACACCCTAGGGAAGGAATCTCTACTTTTTAACAATTTTGACTTCTTAAACGTTGCACTTCTAATGTGAATCTACACTTAGAGATAAATTTGAATCAAAATATATTCCTTTTGCATAGAGAAAATTTAATTTACAAATCATTTATGATGTGTAAAACTTTACTTATCGCATCATTTGTGTTATTATTACGAATCAAAAATGATGTGTAAATACTTAGAATACGCATCATTAATAAATTTATGGGAAGAGAAGGATCACAAGTGCTTAAAAAAAGATGGATTTGGGAACAAAAAAACTATCCTAATTTTACCTATGACAGATATATAATTGAAAAACTGTATACACAGGCTTCTTATAAACAAGGTAAACTAAGTGGATATTTAAGCATCCTTAACAAAGAGAAACTTGATGACTTTAAAGAAGAAGCGATTATAGATGAAACAATGAGTACATCTGCAATAGAAGGTGATTATCTTAAAAGAGAAAGTGTCAGAGCTTCCATAAGAAAAAAACTTGGTATTGGTGATTATAGATATGAAGATACTGAACATAAAACAGATAATTTAGTATCCATTCAATTTGACATTAACCAAAATTACACACAAGAATTAAAAATTGAAAAGGTTTTTGCATGGCATGCGGCTATTTTTCCTAGTGGTTATAGTGAAGGTATTAAAATTAATGTGGCAGACTTTAGAGATGAAGGAGAAATGAATATTGTAAGTTCAAGAGGAACAAGTAGTGAAAAACTATTTTACACAGCACCTCCTAGTGATATTCTTTTTGATGAAGTTCATAGCTTTCTAACATGGTTTAATAAAACAGAAGATACTTTAATAAAATCAGCAATAGCACATTTATGGTTTTTAGTTATTCATCCTTTTGATGATGGAAATGGAAGAATTTCAAGAGCAATTGGAGATCTAGTATTCTCTAGAATTGAAAAATCTTCTAATTCAAAATTATATTCTTTTTCAAAAGAAATAAATAAAAATAAAAAAAACTATTACAAAGCACTAGAAGCAACTACTGGATTTAAAAAGAAACAAGATCCTTTGGACATAACTACATGGCTTATTTGGTTTTTAGAAACATTTATAGAATCAATAAATGAAACATTAAATAAATTAACATATATTAAGATTAAAACAAATTTTTGGGATAGTCATAAAGATGATAATCTTAACACACGTCAACAAAAAGTTTTAAATAAAATTCTAGATATAGGTGTTAATATCTTTGAAGGTGACTTAACAAAAGCAAAGTATATTTCAATGAGTAAAGCTAGTTCAGCAACAGCCACTAGAGATATTAAAGAACTATTAGATAAAAAATGTATTTATCAAAAAGAAAATACAGCAGGAAGAGGAACAAAGTATATAATATGCACTTAAAATAAATTTCAAGTAGTTTAAATGAAATCAATTCTATTTTTTTTATTAATATAGGCACTATCGGTAAGTTTAATGATAATAATAAATTCAACCCCCTGCTGATCTTCGCTTATACACTTAATACTCCCATTTAGTTTGGATACAATAATATTATAAATGATGTTTAATCCTAAACCTGAGCCACCATTATCTCTGTTCGTTGTAAAAAAGGGATCAAAAATTTTACTTATGTTTTCTTTTTTTATTCCTTTTCCATTGTCTGTATAAAGAATCTTCAGATCTCTGTTTTCTTTGGTAATATTAATACTAATATTACCCTTTTCTTTTTCTTTAAAACCATGTATCAGTGAGTTCATTATTAGATTTGTGATAATCTGAGAATAAGCTCCTGGATAAGAATTAATTCTAATATCATTAGCGCAAGATATATCTATCTTAATATTTGATTTTTTAGTTACAGAATGAATACTTTGTAATATCTCAGCTAAATATTTATTTAGATTAAAATTTCTTTTTTCTTCACTGCTTTGATCAACAGCGACTTGTTTAAAAGATCGAACCAAGCCAGCTGCTTTTTCAAGATTTCTATGAATTAGAAAACTTAAATCTTTACTGTTGTATAAATATTCTTCAAATTCATTTTTAGTCATTTCGCCATTTGTATATTGTTTATTTATTTCTTTTGTAAGTTCTTCCAAGTGAGATATTCCTGTTAGTCCAATACCTATTGGAGTATTGATTTCATGTGCGACCCCTGCTACCAAGCTACCTAAGGAAGCCATCTTTTCAGCATCTATTAATTGATTTTGAGTCTGTTTTAAATTTTGTATGGTACTTTGTAATGTCTCATTTGAATTTTCAAGTTCATTTTTTATTAGTGATAAATCCCCTACACTGGCATTAAGTTTTAGATTAATTTTTTCTATGACATTTTTATTTTTAGATATTCTATTTAAAAAATATAAAACGATTAAGAGAATAAGCACAAAAACAAAAATCAGTTCATATATGATTGTATAATCAACGGCTGTATTGATTTTTGTTTTAATCCACTTATGTCTTATCTCATTTTTTTTCTCAAAACTAATAGAATCAAGTACTTTATTTATTATAGATAAGAGCTCAGCTTTATTTTCTTGTACTAAAAAACTATGATTGTATTTATTCTCTAAAACACCCGTGATTTTTAAAGAAGGGAAAAAATTCTTTAGGTAATACGATGCAGCAGCTGAGTGTTCAATACTTGCATACGCTTTATTTTTGGCAACTAAAGCAAAAGCTTCTTTTAGCGTATTTGTTTCAATTATTTTTATAAAAGGATAGTTTTTTTTAATATAATTATAAACCGGTAGGTTTTTAGGCAAAGCCAAGGTCTTATTTTTCAAATCATTTATATCATTGGTAAAAGATTCATCGTCTTTTGTAATAAGAATATAATTAAAACCCTCATAACTATTTGATAAAACTGAATCCTTTAGTTCTAATGCTAAACTCGAATAAGAAGGTAAAATATCTAATTCTTTTTTTTCAAAACTTTTTATGGTATCTGGCCATGTATCTTTTTTTATAAACTTAAATTTTAAGGATGTTTTATCTTCAATTAATTTTATATAATCTATTACTAAACCACTTATTTTATTCTTATCAATAAAAACCAAAGGTTCAAAACGAGTGTCAGAATATGTAATAAGAGGGTTGTTTTTTATAAAAAGTTTCTCTTTTGTAGAAAACACTATTTTATTTGTTAAATAAGAAAACTCTTTATATATATTTTTGACATATTCATAAGAGCTAAGATTTTTAAACATTTTAATATCTGGAATATGACTAGTTGTGGAAGATGAGAGTAACTTTTCATTAAATGTTGCCTTTAAAAAGCCTACTTTTTTAGGATGATTATAAAGGAAATAAAAACTATCAAAAAGCATTGCATCTTTAAGTAATGCTTTTGAAGAAGAATATAAAAGTTTATTATTATCATTATAAACTTCAATATTTTTCAAATAAAACATTGTTTTAAAAATATTTATAATATTTTTAATCTCACTTCTATTACCATCAAAAATATATTTTGATAATAACTTTGATAAAAGTGTAAGTACTTCAACTTTAGCTTTTTTATCATACAAAATGTATGAATTAATAATTTTTTGATACTTGCCTGATTCTTTAATTTTTGCTAGGTTTTTATTAAAAATATTTCTAAGGTTTTCATTTTTAAACCCAAGTTTTAGTGTATTGTTAGAACCTTTTAAGTAATCCAATTTATACTGGGATATCGAGCTTTCTTTTATATATTTCAAATGCCATTTAAAGATATTATTATCCAAAAATAAGATATCCGCTTTTTTATTTAAGAAGGTTCTTACTGCATCCTCTGCCTCTACTTCTTTATAATTATCCGTTCGTATTTTAGGATTAAACATAGAATAAAATTCTTTACTTGAAACTTTATAAGCATCTCTAAAAGCCACTATTTTTTTGTCTTTTAAATCTTTAATACTGTTAATGGTAATATTGTCTTCTACTCTTGTAATAAAAACATTTCCTAAGGTAACAAAATCATCTGAATAATAAAAAGCATCGTCTCTTTTTTTAATAGAAGAAACAATATCGATGGCATCATTATTTTTAAAAGTATCATAGAGATTGTCAAAAATAACATTAGAATAATTAATCTTAGTTTTGTAATCTTTAAAAACCTCTTTTATTAAATCGTACTCAATGCCTTTTAAGTAAGAATTAGAAAATATAAAAGGCTCTCTTTCCCGCTCAAATATAATATTTAACTCACTTTTTACCTTTTCTGTGCCTAACCATTTTGAAATAATTCTATTTTTTTCTTCTAGTGAAATTAAATACAGAGATTTTTGCAAAATACTTTGTAAAACAAAGTCATCTTTTTTGGAAAACATATGTATCTTATTTATTTTAATGACATTTTGGGGTATTGCTTTTAAGCCTTTTATTAATAATTCTTTTAATTGATGTTCAACAACAATTTGTGCTTCAAAAATTGCATCCACTTCATTATTGATAAGTTTTAAAATACTTTCTTCAACACTTAAGACCTCAATTATCTCAATAGATGGAAATTTTTCTTTTATAAATTTTACACTTGCATACCCTTTAATAAGTGCAATTTTCTTTCCTTTTAAATCCTTGAAAGAAGAGACATCTTTATTCTCTTCTTTGACATAAATATAATCTTTTATACTTAAATATGGATCACTATATAGGCCAAAAGATTCTCTTTCTTTTACATAATACACCACAGGTAAAATATCAATTTTTTTGTCTTTAAAATCGCTTAATAAGTTAGACCAATTATTTTTTACTAAGTTGATTTTTAAAGATGATTTTTTAAAAGCAAGTTCTAAAATCTCTCCTGATAAGCCTTGCATTTTTTTGCCATCAGTAGTATAAAGAACAGGTTGCCACTCTTCAATTCCAATATTAAGAACAGGAGATTCTTTAATATATTTTAATTCCTCAGCAGTAAAAACAGATTTTTTTATCTTTTTATTTGCCCATTTATTTTTAATTTCTTGCATTTGTTTTTTACTAATTGAGCTAAGACCTTTATCAATAATAGAGGTAAAAACCTTATCGTTTTTTTTTGTTCCAATGTGAAATTCACCCTCTTTAAGAAAAAACGTTTTTTTTACTTCTAGCTTATATTTTTCTAAATCATATTCATAAGGATCATCTTGAATAGTAAAATCAGCCGTCTTGTTTTTAATCTTATTAAATATATCTATTTGCTTGTCAGAATATATAATTTTTACTTTTTTTTGTTTTTCTTGAAGTATATTTACCATAATAGAATTTTTTTGAACAATTGCTATTTTATTATCTAAATTGTTCATATCCTTAATAGAGCTATCTATCTTCCGTGTCACTAAATAATATGGAGTAAAAAAATATGGTGAAGAATAAGAAAAAAATG
>CAJXWI010000117.1 GCA_913062735.1 uncultured Arcobacter sp. | reverse complement strand
CCTGCCTAACAAATATTGACCCTCATGAACAAGATTTAATGAATACTCTCTCATCTATATCCTCTAAACACTTATTAGGAACTGATCATTATGGTAGAGATATGATAACCAGACTAGCTTATGCAACTCAAATATCATTTTTCCTGGCTTTTATTACTATTTTAAGTTCCGCAATTCCTGGAGTATTATTAGGCATACTAGCAGCCTATAAAGGTAAACGTATTGAAAAAGTATTGCTTATTTTTTCAGATATTATTCTTGCTTTACCTGGATTGCTTTTGATTTTATTATTTGTAGCTTTTTCCCCTGGAAATTTTTTATTTTTATATCTTGGTTTATCAATAAGTATGTGGGTAGAGTTTTTTAAAGTAAGTAGAGCAAAAACAAAAAGCATTTTAGTGCAACCTTATGTAGAAGCTTCACAGCTTTTAGGTTTTTCATTTTTCTACATACTAAAAAAAGAAATACTACCACAACTTAAACAAACTATTTTAACCTTAAGCACTTTTACGATGAGCTCCGCAATAATAGCCATATCAACGCTAAGTGCATTATCTGTTGGTCTTAGGCCTCCTACTGCTGAGCTTGGAGCTATGATAGTTGAACTTATGCCTTATTTTGAAGAAGAACCTTTTTTAATTCTTATGCCCTCTAGTATTATCTTTTTGTTGGTTTTATCTTTGCAATTAATTTCCAAAAGGAGTTATTAGTGTTTTTGAAACTAGAGATTAAAAATTTAAGTATTTTATCAGAAAAGAATGTCTTAGTTGAAGATATAACTTTATGCATTAAACGTGGAATGCCTCTAGTATTATTAGGGGAATCTGGTTCTGGAAAATCGCTAATTATGGATGCCATTATGGGAAGTTTAGCAAAAGGACTAAAAACCAAAGGCGAAATTTTATTGGATGGCATGGATCTGTTAAAACTACCAGAGCCACAAAGAAAAGCATTATGGGGCAAAAAAATAGCTCTACTTCCACAAGAACCGTGGAGGGCACTAGATCCCACTATGAAAATTCTTAATCAAGTAAGTGAAGTACATGAATATATTCATAATGATAAAATAAACGCTAAACAAAAAGCCTTAAATAATTTAAAAGAATTATCATTGGATAGATTTAATCAATTTTACCCTTTTGAACTTTCAGGAGGTATGTGTCAAAGAGCTATTCTCTCTATTGCCCATGCTTTTAATGCTGAAGTACTTTTAGTTGATGAACCAACAAAAGGTCTGGATAAAGAACTTTGTCAAAGTGTAGCTGGGAATTTAAATAATGAAGTTGAGAATAATAAACTCCTTTTTGTAATAACTCACGATATAGAAATAGCAAAAAGAGTTCAAGGTACACTTGGAATTATTCTTGATGGAAAACTAATAGAATATGATAATACACAAGAAATATTGAACAATCCCAAACACAGTTATTCAAAAAAACTATTACAAAGCCAAAGCATTAATTGGAAAATTCATAAAGCAAGTGATTTTGGTAAAACTGTACTTAAAGTAAAGAATATTAGCAAGAGTTATAATACAAATCACTTATTCAAAAACCTAAGTTTCAAGCTAAAAAAAGGTGAAGTAACCACAATTGTAGGAAAAAGTGGAAGTGGGAAAAGTACCTTGGGGAATATACTTCTTGGCTTAGTTAAAGCTTCTTCAGGAAGTATTAAAAAAAACAATAAATTAAATAATATAGCATTTCAAAAAATCTACCAAGATCCTCCTAGTGCTTTTTTACCCAATCAAATTTTGAAAGAAGGTTTTGAAGATTTAGTAAGTGTTCATAATTTAAATATGAATAATGTAAAAGATTTTTTTTCTAAATTTAAACTAAAAGAAGAGTTATTAAATAGATATCCTCATGAAGTTTCAGGAGGGGAGCTTCAAAGAATGGCAATCATTAAAGTTTTATTAGTAAAGCCTGTTCTTATTTTTGCTGATGAAGCAAGCTCAAGATTAGACTCAATAAGCCAACAAGAAGTATTGTACTTATTATTGGAATATGTCAAAAAAGAAAAATTATCCTTACTTCTAGTAACACATGATTTAGAAATAGCAGAAAAATTATCAAATAATATTATATATTTATAATATTTTCAATTAATAAGGACCTAGCGTCCTTATTAATCCTTTTATTATCAAACTTATACTATTCTTTTACGGACGGTTAGTCCATCAAGGAATAAAATGGCACCAAAGCTTGTAAATAAAGAGAAAAGAAGAGAAGAACTAGGTCTTATGGTTTATGATTCTATTATAAAAATGGGCATCAAGCGTTTTTCTATCGATGCATTCATAAAAGAGCACAAAATTGGAAAAAGTTCCTTTTACAATTATTTTTCTTCCAAAGATGAAGCGATTTATTATGTTTTGTTATTAATCACACAAGAATACATTCAAGAATGCAAAAACAATTTGGATTTATCTTTAGGATATGAAAAAAATTTATATCTTGTTTTTGACACCTATCTTAATACAAATAAAAAAAGGTCAAATAATTTGAGTTTGTACAAAGAATATTTTGTAATTTATCAAAACTTTAACAATAAAAACATAGGCAATTTAAATAAGCATTATTTTGACAATTTGCAGTTAATCATAAAAGAAATAATAGAAGATGCAATTAATAAAAAACTACTTAAAAAAGAAGCCTTGGAATTTTCACAATCTTTACTGATGACCGCGGATGGAATGATGTTTTATTCCTTCAGTGTCAAAGAATTTGATTTAGGTGCCAATGTCACAAAACATATCAATAACTTTATTAATTTATTAGGAAACAAATGAAACATATACATAAAATACTAAAACACAAGAGCAGTGAATCTATTTTTTTTACGCTTCTTTTCACCCTACCCTTATTTACTCTTTTACCTCTAGGCGTTGATCTATTTTTGCCTGCATTAAATGATATACAAGCATATTTCAACTCTCCTGATATTGAAAAATATGCCATTAGTATTTACTTACTATTTTGGGGTGTGGGTCAATTATTTTGGGGAAAAATTGCAGATATAATTGGACGAAGAAAAGTCGCCCTTTTAGGCTTGGTATTTTTCACTCTTTTTGCTTATTTGATTTCTTTTGTTAATAAAGAAGATGCGGATTTATTTTTATTATACAGAGCGTTACAAAGCTTTGGAGGATCTGCTTGTTTTACGGCAATTTTCGCAATTATTAGAGATACCTTTGATGGTATAAAACTTACAAAAGCCTACAGTTATTTAAATGGCTTTTTAGCAATTATTCCCATTTCTGCTCCTTTAATAGGAGCTTTTCTTTTACAAAACAATGACTGGCAATATTTGTTTTTAGTATTTACTTTTGTAGGATTAGTGAGTATTTTATGGGTTTATGTATTAAGTGCAGAAACCCTTGTAAAAACAAAAAAAGACAAGGTTTTAAACAAACAAGGTTTTCTTGCATCCTATAGCAATATATTAAAAAATGAAAACTTTCTTGTTTATCTTTTTTTATCTATTATAGGTTTTTTAGGAATTATGTTTTATATAACAGTTGCACCCTTATATTTAATAGGGCATTTAGATATTAGCAAAATTGATTTTGGCTATATGTTTATGTCAATTGCTTGTATTTTTATGATTGGAAGTTTTTCTGTACCTATTTTTGTTGAAAAATTTGGTCTTAAAAAAACACTTAGTTTTGCTGTTCTTGCTTATTTTATAGGAGGAAGTTTAGGTGTAGCCTTAAGCTCAAATGATACTTGGCAAACATTTATAATTCCCATGGTTTTTAATGCTATGGGTTGTACTGTTTTTTTAAGTGCTTGCCCTGCTTATGCCTTAAAAGATTTTAAAATAAATGCAGGTCAAGCAGCTGGTTTATTTTCTGCTTTGAACTTTTCAATTTCTTCTTTAAGCGCTAGTTATTTAGCAAGTACTTTGAATTTAAATTCTTCAAAAGCATTTTTTCTTGTTTTTGCAAGCTTAGCTCTTAGTGTAGTGCTTGCTTATATATTGTTCAAGAAAAGAAAAAAGATGCTTATTAAGTCTTAGTAACGATTGTTTTTTCTTTATCACTGTCTTCATTTACATGAGACTTACGAACCTTAAGTCCAAAAAACATTTGAAAAGTAATTAAAGTAAATACATACAAGAAAAAGCCGAAGATAAAAATAATAAGGGAAGAGAATTGAAGCGCTTCTAAAAAACTGTAATTATTTTCCATGGCAGATGAAATTGTTAAATATGCTATGGGGAAAAAAGCAATAATTATAACTAGTATATGTTTTGTTTTATTGCTCATTTTTACTCTCTTGTTTTGTTTTTGCAAGTATATCTTCTTTTGATATATAGGCTTATTAAAAAAATGTAGTTTTATTTTATCTTTTAAGTAGCCCCAGTTTTAGCTAAAATATGTAAAGAAAGGTAGATATCATGAAATATGCATTTATCATTTTCTTCTTAATTATTTTATATGCTGTCTTATCTGATAATATGGGCGGAGCAAGAGAAGCAGCTTCTAATTATAATAAACTGCTTCAAAATGCACCAACTTCTCAAACTATAAAAAAATAATACAGCCTAAAAAGTAAGATTATTTATTTTTTGAATATATTACTTTAATAAAAGTTCTGTATCAAAACCAGCATCTTTACATACTTGTTTTGTAATATCGTAGTTAATATGGTCCTCTTCTACAAAGTTTTTAGAAATTATATAATGCACCTTGATTCCTTTATTAAACATGGCTCTAAAAGCAGTATCAGAACAAATACTTTTCACCAATAAATGTTCTTCTTTTTGTACTTGAACAAAATTAGAAATAACACCAGTAAAATACATATCATCGCCTTTTGAATAGGCTTTTTGCATATCAAGTTTTAATGTACCTTGTTTGTACTTAGCAGGTAAGGTTCGTGCTATTTTTTTTGTAAACATATCAGCTACTGTTTCATTAGGAATGTTTTTAATTTCTGCTTCATAGTCTTTTTGTTTGTTTCCACACGCTGTAAAAAGTAAGCCTAAGAATAAAGACCCTAATAATATTTTTAATTTCACGCAAGCGCTCCTTTATTTTATAAACGCATTGTATCAAAGTAATATTTAAGAGCAGAAGTTTTTTATTAAATCAAATTTAACTTAAAGTAAATTATTATAGTATTAAATTAAAAAAACTTGAATTATAAACTTTTTTTGAGTATACTAATAAATACTTTTTAAGGATCTACTATGGAAAAATTTTCTAATATTTTAATGAACTCATATTTATTATATGCTATTTTATTAGCCATTATATTTGGAACAGCTGGAGATTTAAATTTAACGATTATACGTTCTGCTTCAATTGTTACTCTAATTTGTTACGCACTTATTTCGCAATATAATATGGCTATGTCAAAAAAGAATGTAGTCAATAATGATGCGTCAAACTTCTATATAACAGGAGAATCTACAAAAATTGAATACATTATTATTACGTGTATTTATTTAAGTGCTATTTATGCTTTACTTAAAGTAACTGTTTTAAGCTAAATAAAAACAAGAAAATAAAATTTTCTTGCTTTTATTTTAATAAACTAAAGGCCTCTTACTAATCCTTTCTTCTTAATAATTTATAAGGTTATTTAATATAAACTTATTTAAATTTATTAAAGGATTCTTTATGCAAGACAAAGCAATAATTTCAGATACTAAACCTATTAAAGTAACTCTTAAAAAAGAAGAGGAATATTATTACTGTAGCTGTGGTAAATCCAATAAACAACCTTTTTGTGATGGAACACATCGTGGTAGTAGCTTTAAACCTCTGGTTTTTAAAGCAAAAGAAAGTGAAAGCACACTTCTTTGCGCCTGTAAACAGAGCAATAATGCTCCTTATTGTGATGGAACACATAGATTTTTAAGTAAAGATTTGATTGGAAAAGAAGGTCCTCTAAAGAAAAAAGATAAAAATACAATTCCCCTTGGCGTTAATACCCTTGAAGAACCTAGCCTTGCTTTTATTCATCAATTGGCCAAAAATGGTCTTAATGAACTTGGACATCATGGTGAAATGACATCAATGGGTGTTCCAAGACATCTCTTACCTCATTGGGATGAAATACAAATCATGGCAGCCCAAATGCATACAAAACCCTTATTTGAAGATGTAAACGTTTCTAGCAAACTTATTATTGGCCCTGAATGTAAAAAACCTCTTGTTCTTAAGATTCCCTTATTTGTTTCTGATATGAGTTTTGGTGCCCTTAGCGAAGAAGCCAAAATTTCTTTAGCAAAAGGAGCGCAGTTAGCAGGCACTGGTATTTGTTCTGGAGAAGGAGGCATGTTAAGTGAAGAGCAAGAAGAAAATACACGCTATTTTTATGAATTTGCAAGTGCTGCTTTTGGATATAAAGAAGAATTATTAGAAAAAGTGCAAGCTTTTCATTTTAAAGGAGGACAAGGTGCTAAAACTGGAATAGGAGGACATCTTCCTGCAGCTAAGAATAAAGGCAAGATTTCTTTGGTTCGTGGTTTAGACGAAGGAGTTGAGGCTATTTCACCGCCTACTTTTAAAGATTTAAATACTCCTGCTGATTTTAAGAAGTTTGCGGACAGAGTCCGTGAAATTACAGGAGGAATTCCGATTGGCTTTAAACTTTCTGCAAATCACATAGAAAGAGATATTCAATTTGCTTTAGATGCAAGTGCAGATTATATTATTTTAGATGGAAGAGGTGGAGGAACAGGTGCTGCACCTCTAATGTTTAGAGACCATATTTCAGTACCAACTATTCCTGCACTAGCGCGTGCACGTGCTTATTTAGACAAACAAAAAGCAAGTGGAAGAGTTACTTTAATAATTACAGGAGGCTTAAGAGTTCCAATTGATTTTGTTAAAGCATTGGCTTTAGGGGCAGATGGTATTGCTCTTTCTAATAGCGCTATGCAAGCAATAGGCTGTATTGGAGCACGTATGTGTAATTCAAATAATTGTCCTGTTGGCGTAGCTACTCAAAAAGAAGATTTAAGAAGAAAACTTAATATAAACAAAGCATCAAAACAACTACAAAACTTTTTTGAAGCTTCGAATGAACTTATGAAAGTAATGGCAAGAGCCTGTGCACATAAGGATTTAAGTAAGTTTAACAAGAATGATCTCTCAACTTGGCATAAAGAAATGGCTTTACTTTCAGGGGTGAAGTATTCTGGTTATTCTGATATTCGCTTGTAAGAAAGAAAAAGTCTAGGCTTTTTCTCTCAAACTATAATTTTATTATGTAAATCTTTCTTTACTTATTTGCAGCAAAGAGAATATGTAAAAAGTCATTTTAAAGTCTTTCTATTACGTTATTATTCGTTCTTATTATAAGAGTATATATAAAATTAAAACCATTATCTTGGTATCTGCTTAGACTCAAACATAAAATATAATAAAACTATAAAGGAT
>CAJXWI010000116.1 GCA_913062735.1 uncultured Arcobacter sp. | reverse complement strand
AGAAGCTTCTTATGCAGTTGATGTTGCAAACGATGGCAAAGAAGCATTTTATCTAGCCACAATCAATATCTATGATATTATAATTTTGGATATTATGATTCCCTTTATGAGTGGAATTGAACTGTGCAAAGAGTTACGTAAGTATGAAATTACAACACCTATTATAATGCTTACAGCAAAAGATGACAGTGAAGACATGATCACAGGACTTGATGCTGGAGCTGATGATTATGTTACAAAACCATTTGTTTTTAAAGAATTACTCGCTCGTATTAGAGCTTTGAGTAGACGTAAAGTTACTCAAACAACTATCTTGGAGTTCAAAAATCTTAAACTTGATACTGTAAAAAAATATGCAATAAGAGATGAACAAAGAATTGAACTAACTTCAAAAGAGTATGCCATTTTAGAGTTTTTACTCAAGAACCAAAATCAAACAGTGAGTGAAAGCATGATTATTGAGTCTGTTTGGGACATGAATTATTCAAATGCAAGTAATTTAGTTAAAGTTTATATTTATCGATTACGAAACAAAATAGATAAAGGTTTTGAAGAAACCTACATTCACAATATTAAAAACATTGGATACATTTTAAAATGAAATCAGTAAAGCTCAAACTCTTTGTTTCCTATGGGATTACTATTTTTTTAATTTTATTTTTTATGAGTATTGTTTCTATGTTTTTCTTCAAACAAAATGCGCAAAATAATAGTTTGAAAGCATTGGATTCATCTTTCTGGGAAATCAAAAAAAGCATACTTAATAACAATGACGAATATATAAAAAACATCAATGAAGAAATAGAGTTAAAAGAGCTATTTTTGATTATTTTAAAAAATGACAAAGTTCTTTTTTCAAATCAAACCAGAAATAAAACCTCATTAATCTTAGAAGAAATTGATTATAAAGATGAGGATAAAGAATATATAGATTTTGAGTATGAGCGAAAGAAGGAAATTGATGAGTTTTATGATGATAATGAAGATAAAGGTTACATAGAACTAGATGATTATGTGATGCATATTAATTATTTAGAAAAGAAAAATAATTTTTACGAAATTTATTTAGGTATTGATGAAAATTATGTTCAAAAAACACAAGAAGAAATTGACAAGATTATTGTAAGTGTTAACAGTGTTTTATTTGTGCTGTTGATGATTTTAGGGTATTACTTAATCAACAAAACCATTAGTCCTTTAAAACAAATCTTGAATGATTTAAAAATATTGCAAAAGAAACAAGATATAAGCCTTCGATTAAAAGCACAAAATACTGGCGATGAATTTGAACAGTTAAGCGACACTTTTAATAAAATGTTGGAGGGAATTGAAAAGAGTGTAGAAAATATCAAGCAGTTTTCTTCGGATGCTTCCCATGAACTTAAAACGCCTCTGACGATTATTCAAGGTGAAATCGAGCTGTGTTTACAAGGAGATAAGAGTAAAGAAGAGCTAAAAATTGTTTTAGAAAAAATTGATAAAGAACAAAAGGGTTTACAAAATATTATCCAAGACTTTCTTTTATTAGCTCGTTTAGATAAAGAAGTACTCAATCAAAACAATGCCTCTTTAGATAAAGTGATTTTTGATTGTATTGAGTTAAATCTTGAAAATATTGAAAACAAGAATTTAGAACTACAAATGGATATCGAAGAGAACTTAGAAGTTTTATTTGATGAAAAGTATCTTTTTATTGTTATTAACAACCTTCTATCTAACGCTGTTAAATATACACAAAATGGATTTATAAAAGTTCTTGCAAAAAAGAAAAAAGATTCAATCGTATTTGAAATACATGACAGTGGTATTGGTATAACTAAAGATGATATGGCTAATATATTTGAACGTTTTTTTCGAGTGGATAAAGTTCGTACAAGCTCAACAAGTGGGATAGGATTGGGATTAGCTATAGTAAAGAAAATTTGTGATAGATTTGATTCAACAATAGATGTGAAAAGTGAACTTCATAAGGGAAGTCATTTTACAATTACAATGAATAAAAAAGGTATTTAATGGGTAATAAAATTTCAAAGTTAAGAGAAAAATCAACAGAAATGCTAAATCTTACAAAAGAACAATTTAACAAAGGTTTTGATTTTGCAAAAATACAAAGTGATTCTGTTAAAGAAAAAATAAATTTAAAAATAAGAGAAAAAGCTATACTTGCTACAAAAGCCAGACTCATTGAAAATCATAAAACTTTTGATGATTTTAGTGATGAAGAACTTGAAGTTATTATTGCAGATGAAGAAAGAAAAATAATTGATGATTTAAAAACAAAATCTTTAGTAGCGTCCCTTGCTATTTTAGGTCTTGATTTTTTAATATAGAAGAGAAATATTATGTTTAGACAAGCCAAATCAGCTTTTATATGGTATCACTTATATAAATTTAGACGTACCTTTATACTCATCGCATTTTTGTTAACGATTGTACTTTTTTCCCAATGGATTTATAGTGATATTGTTGAGTATTTAGAGTTAAGAGAACACTTAGAATATCTTGATTATATACTTCCTATTAAGTGGGCTATTATTTTATTTAATGTTACTTTGTCGGTATCTCTTTTTCTCTCCCTATTTAAAAACGATAAAAATGACAAAGATGATAAAAATGAGAAAGAAAATACTCATAATGAAAAAACAGAAGAGGAAGTAAGTATTAAAGCTAAAAAAGAAAAGTTTTCAAATAGAGAAAAAGAATTTCTCTATAAAAAAGATTTGAATACTAAAGCTGACTCTTTACTTAAAAAGTAGTGTTCTTAGTTATTTACTAATAATGGCTACTTTCATTAGATTGGTAATACCTATCTCATTGTTAGCTCCTGAGGTTAATACAACAACATCCTTATCCTCAATAAAATCATAGGAAGCTGCTATTTGTATGGCTTGATTTTGAAAGTCTTCAACATCTTTTACTTTTGGAATCACCGTGGAGAATACACCACGAGCCAGACCTAATTGATTGGCAGTTTTTTTATTGGTGGTAATGGCTATTACAATTGAGTTTGGTTTTAATCTCTTAATATTTCTAGCAGTATCTCCGCTTTCTGATAAAATAACAATGGCTTTTGCACATATGTCATCAGCAGTTTTAACCGTACCACTTGCAATTGCTTCACTCAAACTCAAGTTTTGACAAGTCTTGTGATCATAGTCAATATTATCAGTTTTCCTACAAATCCTTGCCATGGTTTGTAGTGCTTGTTTAGGGTACTTTCCTTTTGCTGTTTCACCTGAAAGCATCACGGCATCAGTACCATCTAAAATGGCATTTACAATATCACCGGCCTCAGCCCTTGTGGGTCTCGGGTTTTTTATCATGGATTCTAACATTTGAGTGGCGGTAATTACTGTTTTACCTGCTTTATTACATTTTTCTATCATGGTTTTTTGTGCAAAAGGCACATCTTCTATAGGTATCTCAACTCCCAAGTCACCACGTGCAACCATAATACCATCTGATAGTGCTAGAATTTCATCAAAGTTTTTGATTCCTTCATCATTTTCAATTTTTGATATGATTCGAATATTTTCTTTTCCATTTTTTTTCAATTCATTTTTAACTGCTTGAACATCAGATGATTTTCTTACAAATGATGCTGCTATAAAATCCACATCCATTTCGCATCCGAATTTGATATCTGCAATATCTTTAGCGGATAAAGCTGGAAGATTGACGTTGATATTTGGAATATTGACTCCTTTGTGTTCTCCTAAAAAGCCAGAATTTTTGATAAGACAATTGATTTCATGACCTTGAACTTCAAGTACTTCTAAAGCAATGAGCCCATCATCGAGTAATATGGTATCTCCTTGGTTTAAATCCTTATGGAGATTTTCATAAGTAACTGCCACTTTATCACAGTTACCAATATGCGATTGGTCAGTTGTAAAAATGATCATATCTCCTGTTTTCAAAGCAACTTCTTTCGAGTCTTGAAGTTTCATTGTTCTTATCTCAGGACCTTTAGTATCCAACAAAATTGCAATATTTTTTTGAGCTTTCGAGCTGGCTTGTCTCATGGTATTGATTCTAATTTTATGTTCTTCATGGGAACCATGGGAAAAATTTAACCTCATGACATTTAATCCATTCTCTATTAAATCAGTCATCATTTCTAGTGAATCTGAAGCTGGACCAATGGTTGCAACAATTTTAGTTTTTTTCACGAGATATCCTTTAAATGAGTAAAATAAGTTAGTGAATTAGTATAGCACTTTTTCTTGTAGTTATAGAGCTTTAACTACTTTAGTATTATAGTGAGGAGCAAAATTTTGACACAAAATCACCTACAATGAAGTGAATTAATTACACAGAAGATTATAAAAAAAACTTATTTTAAAATATTAAATTAAATTTTATGTTTAAGTATTGTACCATTAAAATAAACTAGGTAGACATGTGAACACGAAGAATTTCTCTCTTATAATTTTTATTTCCATCATCTTATTTATCGGTCTATATACTATTAGAGATAAAACAGTTGTTGAAAAAATCGCACTAGAAGACTTTGAACTTGTTACTCCAAAATTAACAGAAAATGAGAAAAAATTTGGAAGTCTTTTTCAAAATTTAAATAAAGAGATGAATTCTCTTAAAAAAAATAGTTACTTTAAAAATTTTGTAAAAGATAAAGCAGATAAAATAAAAGTTGAGAACTTATTTCTCGAAATTGTAAAAAAAATTCCTGAACTTCACCAACTACGATACATTTATAAAGACGGAAAAGAAATAATAAGAGCCCAACGTGACCAAGACTTGAGTTTCATAGTTGAAGAAAAAAAACTACAAAATAAAAAACATCGATATTACTTTACAAATATAATGAAATCTACTAATAATCAAATGTGGCTATCTAAAATTGATGATAATCTTGAACATAATGTAATTCCTCTGCCAAATGAAAAAACACTTAGAGTTGGAATTCAAGTTTTAGTTGATGATGTAAAAGAAGGTATACTTGTTGCGAATATTAAAATGGATAAGTTAAATATCCATGAAGGAGAATTTTTACAAAGCTTTAGAGTAGATACGAATAAAAATATTTATATTGGCTATTAAGAGTTAATCTTGCTCTAGTATCCATTCACAAGCTTCTATTATAGCTTCTACTTCGTTGTTTGCAACAAATCGTTTATCTAAAACATCTGCTCCACTAATATCTGCAATACTTACATGACCACTTATAAATGATTTTATAGATATGTTTTTTTTGTCATGTGCCCAAGTTTTACATTTGTATGCCAGCTCATAAATATTCATGGACGCAGTATTCTTGGATAAATGCCCACTGTCTAGATGTAAGTAGGTACAAGTCAAAATTGTATCTTCTATGGATATCTTGATGTTTCTGGCTTCTTTGATTCCCAATATTTTATTTAATAATTGTTCTGAAATATTCATTTTATTCCTTAACATTTTGGCTCTCATCCCACAAAAGTCTTTATTATCTTTACTTTCGCAAAACTGTCTACAGGGTTTATCTAAATCACATCTCCACATCTTAGACACTTATTCCTTTATACTATTTGAAATTCCGCGTTTAACTTTCATTAATATACCATTCATAAAAGATTAAACTAGGTGTTTTATACTTTCATTGTAACAAAATTAAAGGAGTTTACAATGAATAAGAAAATAATTTTAGGAACATTGGCTGCAGCTGTAGTTGCAACATCACTATTTGCTGCTGCAAAAAATCACGACTCATCGTTTATGGATGAAAAAAGTAGTTTTGGACACTCGAAAAAAATGAGACATGGAGGCTTTAATATGAAAAAAATGATTAAGGCTTTAAATTTATCCGATGAACAAAAAACGCAAATAAAAGTGATTGTCTCAAAACACAGAAAAAATAAAATAAAAATGACAGATGCATTTAGTAAAACTGATTTTGATAAGAACAAATTTATCCAAATTGCTTCACAAAAAAGGGAGAATATGATAAAATCTAAAGCAAATATGATTGAAGAAGTTTATACTGTATTAACGCAAGAACAAAAATTGCAATTAAAAGTACTAATGGATTTAAAAATGAATAAAATGATGAGTAAAAGGTCTACTAGTGATAAATATAGCAATGGTAGAGGATGATGCAGAACTAGCTCAGGTCCTTACCCAATATTTAGAAAAATTTAATATTAAAGTAACAAACTATGAAGATCCATATCTGGGATTAAGTGCGTTAAGAATGAATGACTACGACTTAGTCATTTTAGACTTAACCCTTCCTGGGATGGATGGTTTAGATGTATGTAAAGAAATAGTAAAAAACCACGATATGCCAATCATTATATCTTCAGCACGAAGTGACTTAACAGATAAAGTTATAGCGCTAGAACTTGGAGCTGATGATTACCTACCCAAACCTTATGACCCAAGAGAATTAGAAGTTCGAATTAAAAGCATCTTAAGAAGATATAATCACAGTGTGAGTGAAAAACCCAAAGAATCCATGTTTGTCTTAAACGATGAAAAAAAAGAAATCACAAAAAATACCCTTGCTTTAAAATTAACTGCTGCTGAGTATGAAATATTGTCATTATTGATTAAAAGAGAGGGTTTTGTCATCTCTAGAGAAGATATTTTTGAAAACTCAAATGTTTTAAATTCTGATTATGAAAGTTCAGGTAGCTTGGCTGTGATTATAAATAGAATAAGACAAAAAATAGAAGAAAATCCAAAACAACCCAAATACTTTTTAACAGTAAGAGGTATGGGTTATAGGTTTACACAATGAAAAGAGAATCAATATTTTTTACAATAACAATTTCTTTTGTTATTTCAATGTTATTAGTGATGGTGAGTTTTTCTATTATTATTCATAATAAACAAACTTTTAAAGAAAAGCATCTTAAAAAGAAGTATCTACCAATTGCAGGTAAGCTTTTACGTACCTTTAAACGCTCTGGAATAACACCCAGGTTTATTGAAGATTTAGAAATCTTGAACTTAGAGTATATCAATGACAAGAAAATACGTACTGCATTATTATATAATCCTCAAACGAAAGTGCTTTTTCAAAAGAAAAATAAAATTGCACTGATAAGAGTATTGGAATTACATGATGAGACTTATGTATTCATTCGAAAACATAAAGACGATTTTCTATTAAAAGATAATAACCCTGCACATGGTAATGGGAAACTTGTAATATTCTTGGTATTTGCAGTGATTTTAGTCACCTTAATTATTTCATATTTAACGACCCTTCGAAAACTGTATCCACTTAAAATTTTAAAAGATAAGGTAACTACTTTAGGAGAAGAAAACTTTGATTTTGATTGTTGCGATACGACCAAAAAAGATGAAGTTTCACAACTGGCTTTAGAGTTTAAAAACACAGCTCTCAAACTACAAAACTTGAAAGAATCAAGAAATGTGTTTATTCGAAATATTATGCAGGAACTAAAAACGCCAATTA
>CAJXWI010000115.1 GCA_913062735.1 uncultured Arcobacter sp. | reverse complement strand
ACTTTAGTTTTAATAGTAGAGAATAAAATTTCAACAATATTATTAACAGAAGCTAAGCTTAGTTGTTCAAAAATAACTATATCATCTAAACGGTTTAAAAACTCTGGTTTAAAATAATGTTTAAGCTCACCTAAAACAGCTGTTTTTCTTTCTTCTTTTTCTTTTATATTTTGAATCAAAGAAGATGCTACATTTGAAGTTAAAATAATAATCGTATTTTTAAAATCAATATTAACTCCTTTATTATCAGTCAAGCGTCCATCATCAAGTACTTGCAAAAGAATATTTAAAACATCAGGATGGGCTTTTTCAATTTCATCAAAAAGTATTACACTATACGGTTTACGTCTAACTGCTTCACTTAATTGCCCTCCTTCTTCATAACCCACATAACCAGGTGCTGCTCCAATTAATCTTGCAACGGAGTGTTTTTCCATATATTCACTCATATCAAAACGAATTAAAGCATCTTCGTTATCAAATAAAAACTTTGATAATATTTTTGCTACTTGCGTTTTACCAACCCCTGTAGGCCCTAAGAACATAAAGGAACCAATAGGTTTACTTTCATCACTTAAACCTGCTTTATTACGTTTAATCGCTCTTGAAATTGCTTTTAAAGCATCATCTTGCCCAACAACATCTTTTTTAAGAACTTGCTCAATTTCTAAAATTCGTTTTTTCTCATTTTTTAGCATCTTATTAACAGGAATCCCTGTCCACCTAGATACAATTGAAGCAATGCTGTCTTCGTTCACGCTGTTAGAAAGTAAGGTACCTTCTTCTTGCATTTGTTTCCATTTTATTTCATTTTGTGTAACCTGTTCTTCTAATGCTGGAATTTCACCATATTCAATTGAAGCTGCTTTTTCAAAATCAGAAGAGGCTTTTGCATTTTTGGCTTGATTTTTCAAATTTTCAATTTTACTTTTTAAAATACTTGAAGCATCAAAAGTTTCTTTTTCACTAATAAATCGTGCATCTAAGGCTCTTTTTTCTTCATTTATGTTCTCTAAATCTTTTTTTATTTCTTTTAATCTGTTTTTATTTCTTGTTTTGTCTTCCATCTTAAGTGCTTCATACTCAACATTTAAATTTTGAATATCTCTTTTAATTTTAGCAATAATATTCGGTTCACTCTCAATTTGCATTCTAAGTTCAGCGCTTGCTTCATCAATTAAATCAATGGCTTTATCAGGTAAAAACCTATCACTTATATAACGATGGGATAATTTAGTAGCATGTACTAGTGCGGAGTCTTGAATAGTCACATTATGATGTGTTTCTAGTTTTTCTTTTATTCCTCTTAACATCGCAATTGCTTCATTCACACTTGGCTCATCAACTTTTACACTTTGAAACCTTCTTTGCATTGCTGTGTCTTTTTCAAAAAACTTTCTGTATTCTTTTAAGGTTGTAGCTCCAATAGTATGTAACTCACCACGTGCAAGTGCTGGTTTTAAAATATTTGCAGCATCCATAGAACCCTCAGCTGCACCTGCACCTATTAGTGTATGAATTTCATCTATAAACAAAATAATATTACCCGCACTTTTTACTTCTTTTATTACTGTTTTAAGTCGCTCTTCAAATTCCCCTCTGTATTTAGCCCCAGCAATTAAAGCAGACAAATCCAAAGTAATGACTTTTTTATTTAATAAAGAAGTAGGCACTTCTTTATTAACAATTTTTTGTGCTAGACCTTCTACAATTGCAGTTTTACCAGTACCTGGTTCTCCTAATAAAATAGGATTGTTTTTTGTTTTTCGTATTAGTATTTGCATCATACGTGTAATTTGCTCATCTCTTCCAATAACGGGATCTAAAAGATTATCTCTTGCTTTATCATTTAAATTTATTCCATATTTATTTAATGCATCCAAATTATCATCCGCACTTGCTTTATCTATTATAGTTTCCCCTCTTAATGCCTGCAACTCTTTTTTTGCTTCACCTAGAGAAAGATATTTTCCAAGTAGAGTTTTTAGTTCTTTTTCATCAAAGTTTGCAAGCAACCACGTGTCAATTGCAATAAAAGAATCTCCTAAACTACTCATTAAGCCTTGTGCTTTTTCAAAAGAGTGTAATAATGAGCCTGAGAGTTTTAGGTTTTCTTTATTTAAAGACGATACTTTCCCTAATGTACTGGCATAAGATTTTGTTTCTAATTCAATGGCTGTTTTATCCACATTCATTTTATTTAGAAGTTGGTTAAGAACAGAAGAAGAGTTAGAAATTAAAGCCCAAAATAAATGCACTATTTGTACTTCTTGATTTTTATTATGCAAAGACAGAGCAAAGGCACTGTCTAAACTTTCACTTAATTGATTGGTTAGTTTTTCAAAAATATTATTCATAATTTTCCTTTTTAGCACTCTTGTATCATTAGTGCTAAAATTATTATATCAACTTTAGTCAATGTATGTCAAGTACTTATTAGATATTTAAAATAAAATTTACTAATCTTGGCTATAATTACTTTATTAAAACAAGGAATATATGTGTTATGTGGAATTGATGAAGCAGGAAGAGGACCACTAGCAGGTCCTTTAGTAGTAGCAGGTGTTATTTTAAAAAAAGAAATAAAAGAATTAAATGATTCTAAAATTTTAAGCGAAAAAAAAAGAGAAGCATTATTTGAGCCAATTAAAGAACACTCCTATTATCATATTGTTTTTATATCTGCAAAAACAATTGATAAAGAAGGTTTGTCCTTATGTTTGAAAAATGCTATTTTAGAAATAATGAAAAAGTTAAAGCCTTATGCAAGAGAGTTTTTAATGGATGGAAATACTTCTTTTGGTATTGAGGCTTTAGATCATTTAATAAAAGCAGATGCATTAATAAAAGAAGTAAGTGCTGCTTCAATTTTGGCAAAAGTATCAAGAGACAGATATATGTGCAAGATAGCACCGTATTATAAAAACTATAATTTTGAAAAACATAAGGGATATGGAACAAAAGCCCATGTTGAAAAAATAAAAGAATTTGGTCGCAGCGATGAACATCGTTTTACTTTTAAATTAAAGGCCTTAGGAGAAAGTAAATAAAACCTAGTTTTATTTACTTTGAAACCTCACCTATATGTTTCTCAATGGAATTTATCTTTCCTTTGAGCCTGTTATTATGCCCTTTTCTAATATCCATTTTAAGAGTAGAAAATACTCTATTGCATCCTAACTCTTCCAAAATACTATAACATTTAGAAGTCAAAGTAAGGGCTTCATCTATTGTATTTGTTTCAATAAGAGTTGCCATTGCAGTTAATTGGTATTCAAATCCACTTTCTCTAATCAATGCAATAACTTGAGAAACATATTCACTTTTACTTTCTTCTTTATTTGTTGGGAACATTGAAAGTTCTAATAATACACTCACGTTAAACCTTTATATTTTAATAAAACCATTATATCTAAACTGCTTAGTGCCATAAAAAGTTTCTCTTTCAAGCTTTTATAGTTTAAAGCAATAAGATATTATTTATTTAAGAAATAAGGCTTAAAACAAGCCATTAAAAAAAAATAAAACGGTAATATTATTATTATTTTCTCTTTTATAGAATTCATTTTTACTTTATAAATTACTTGATTTTTTTATATTAGTTTCATACATAATTGGATATATTATAAAAGTAGAAACAAAATATTAATAAGATTATACAAAGGAAAGACCATGCAAATAGAAATGACTGCAGAAGTTGTTTTATCACAACTTGGATACACTAAAAGTGATACGGCTTTAAAACAAGCAGAATTAATGATTAATAATACAGGTAACTTTGAAAAGTTTGCGAAACATATTCTAAGTTTAAATGACCATCTTAAAAAAATGAATGCCTATGTAGGACTTTCAAATCAAACAGATTATTTAAAAATAAAATGTGACGAAAATGATGCAGATGCAATTTTAGAAGAATTCCATGAAGAAGTTCTACATTGGTCAAATAAATACAATGTAAAACTTGAAAAAATGCCCTCTAAACCAATTTATTATATTTTAGGCGCTGTTTAAAATATCTTCTTAAAGGAATGACAATAAGGCATCGTTTGATGCCTTAGGTAATAATCCTGATGATAATCCTCTGCTACATAAAATGTTAGCATCTCATTAAGCGTTGTAGCTACATCATAGTTTTTTGATTCCAAAGCATCAATCACTTCTAAAGCAGTATTATATTCTTGTGAATTCAAATAGAAAATAGCAGATAAGTATTGTGAACCAATATCAGGACCTTGCCCATTTGTTTGGGTAAAATCGTGAATTGAAAAGAACAACTGCAAGAGTTCTTTATAAGAAACCTTTGAAGAATCATATTCAACTTGCACAACTTCTAAATGGCCAGAATTTCCAGTACAGATATCTTCATAAGAAGGATTAGATAAATGTCCTCCCATATATCCAGATTTTACTTTTGAAACACCTTCTTTTTTTTGAAAATAGTATTCAACTCCCCAAAAACACCCTCCTGCAAAATAAGCAAAAGATTTATTATTCACTTCTTTTTTATTTGCAATGAATTTTAAGGAAATTGAATTGACACAATGTCTTGTATTTTTAGGGGTAAAATGTTCACCTTCGAAAACATGACCTAAATGCCCCTCACAAGTAGCACAAACAATTTCAATTCGTGAACCATCTCTATCAGGCACCCTTTTTACATTTTCTAAATTATCATCAAAACTTGGCCATCCACATCCCGAAGAAAATTTATTTTCTGATTTATATAAAGGAGTGTTACATTTTCTACATACAAAAATCCCTTCTTCATAAAAATCATTGTATTCTCCAGAAAATGCTCTCTCAGTACCTTTTTGCTCAATTACTCTTTTTTCTTCATCATTTAATTCAACGTAATTCATAATAACCTCAATAATATATTCTTTAACATTAACTAACCTATCCTAATAATTTTAGCAAATATCTTTGATTAATATGATAAAAAATATAAATAGTTTATTCCTTTAATTTAGAATAAACATTAAGTGATATTTTCAAACATTTTAATACAAAATACTTAGTACTACTAAGATATGTCTTATAGTAATCTCGACTCTTTCCCTTGTATATCAAAAATATTCATTCATCTTTAAAAGACCTAAATATTTTAATTTAGCTAGACATATTGATATACATTGTCATTATTAGGGAAAACATTGTTTTTATTTATTCAAAACCAAGATTAGGAAACAATAAATTCTTTTTCCAAAATTGTTTTTCCATTTAAAAGTATTTTTCCCAGAAAAATATCTTTTATATTAAACTTTCCTACACCTTTTGGCGTTCCACTCATCAAAATATCATTTTCATCAAAAGAATTGAAGCTATTAAATTCTCTAATGATATCCTTTGGTTTATTAATCATTAAATCATAGCCCCCTTCTTGTTTAAGCTCGCCATTTATATATAACTCCAAGCTCAAATTTTTCACGTCTTCTTCACAAGTAATAAAGTCAGAAAAAACAGCAGCATGCTTAAAAGATTTTGCTCTCTCCCACGGAAGCCCCTTCTTTTTTAATTCACTTTGTTTCTCTCTTAAAGTCATATCTAAACCAAATGCTACTGCATGGACTTTGTTCTCTTTAATTAAAAAACTAAGCTCTGCTTCATAATGGCAAGAATTTTGACCTTTTGGGAAAACAATAGAAGAAGAAATAGAAGAATTAGGTTTAATGAAAAATACCATTTCACTAGGAACTTCATTTTGTAATTCTTTAATATGCTCACTGTAATTTCTTCCAATACATACTACTTTAGAAACCAGAATTTCTTTATTATTTAAAACAATTGGTATCATTTTTTTCCTTTTAATATTTTTTTAATAAATCATTAATAATTAAGGCGGTTAGTCCCCATATAACTTCATCTTCATATTTATATACCCATACTTGATATTCTTTTTCTGCCCAAGGTTTTTGATAATGTAAAGGAAGATTAAGTTCTTCTGCTGGAAAGTGTATTTTTTTATTTCCGTGCTCATCAAGAGAATAAGGTTTAACTTCTGCACGCAAGGTATACACTTCTGCTTTAGTATTTTTAAAAAAAGAGAGGGGAACTAAGATTGTTTTTTCAACTTCATTTGCATCCAACACCATATTTTTTATGGCTTTTTTCTTAAGCACTCCAACAAAAGGTTCAACAACAACACCATAAGATGTAACAAGAGTATCTAAGCGTCCAATAATATTGATGTCTTTTTTCTTAATTCCTAATTCTTCTTTTGTTTCTCGTAAAGCTGTATGTTCAAAACTTTTATCACTTTCTTCGACTCTGCCTCCTGGAAAACAGATATCTCCTCCTTGCCTTATGTTTTTGGCACGTTTTTGAAGTAAAATATAATATTCTTTTTGAAGTTTAACCAGTGGAATTAAAACACTCGAATTAAAGTAGCGTTCTCGCCCTAAAATATTTGGAGTTAAGGGTAAATTATGTGTTAATTTTTCTAAATCTTTTTTTTTCATTACTTATAATATCTTTCTTTCTATAATAAGATATTATATCAAATACAGATAAAAGAAAAATAATATATCCCAAAAATTACTTTTCTTTTTTTAATTCCAATAAATTATTTGGTAAGATAATTGTAAACTCTGCACCTTTGCATAACATACCCCTATAAGTATATTCTTTATTTTCTACAAAAATCTGGCCATGCATATGTTTCGTAATAATCTCAGAGCACATATATAAACCAATCCCCGTACCTTTTGATTCTTCTTTTGTCGTAAAATAAGGTTCAAAAACACGAGTAATATGGTCATCTTGAATCCCTCCTGCATTATCCTTAATTTTAATGATAATCTTTGAATCTTTATTTACAGCAGAAACAAAAATATACTTATCCCTTACTTCATTGCGAACAAATTCATCTCTTGCATTGGTTAAAATATTAATAAGTACTTGGGTAAACTCATTTTCTAGGGTTTTTAATTGTATATTATTTGTATCTTTTATAATATTAATATCTCGGTATAAATACTCAATCGAACTTAAATTAATTGTTTTTTTAAGTACAGAAGAAAAATTAAATACTTTTTCTTTACTTGTTGGTTTAAAAAAATCAGAAAAATCTTCTATTACATGAGACATATAGTTTAACTGAGAACTTACATCAGCAACGCAAGAAGAAAAGTCTTCTTTTGTAAAATCTTTATTGTCATAGTTGTCTCTAACAAAATATATTAGTAGTGAAATATTATTGAGTGGCTGTCTCCACTGATGAGCTATATTTGCAATCATTTCACCCATAGCTGCCATTTTTGTTTGTTGAAACAAGAGTTTGTTTTTTCTTTCATTATTATGTACTTCTACTTTAATTCTACTTTCTAAACCGGTATTAATTCTAAGTAACTCAGCACTTTTTTCTAAAAGTTCTTTTCTCAAGGCTTTATTCTTTTTGTTTAAAACGTACTGCTTATACAAAATAAAAATACATA
>CAJXWI010000114.1 GCA_913062735.1 uncultured Arcobacter sp. | reverse complement strand
TCCAGAAACTCCAGAAACTAAAAACCTAATTAATCGTAAGCGATTAGATTTGCTTAAGTCTTCTTGTGGAATTGTTAATATTGGTCGTCAATCTGCAATGGATTATGAAGCATTATGTGAGAAGCTTAATAAAAAAGAAATAGCAGGTGCAATACTTGATGTTTTTACACACGAACCAATCGAAGCTAAATCAAAACTTTGGATAGTTCCTCCAACAAGAATGGATGAGCATCAGTTAACTGCTGAAGGATATTATGATATTTTCAAAGATTCGCAAGCTCAAGTTGAAATTCCTGGATGTTCTTTATGTATGGGAAATCAAGCCCATGTTAAACAAGGTGCAGTAGTATTCTCAACATCTACACGAAACTTTGATAACAGACTTGGAAAAGATTCTCAAGTTTACTTAGGTTCTGCAGAAGTTGCAGCGCTTGCTGCTTTATTAGGAAGACTTCCTACTAAAGCTGAATACTTAGATATGGTACCTAAAAAAATTACTCATGAAAAAAGAGCGGATATTTATAAATACTTAAATTTCCACGAAGTTTCATCATCAGAATTAACGAACCTAGTTCATTCTTAGAATACTTAATAAAACAAAGAGCTTTGCTCTTTGTTTTATCGTTCTTCCTTTTATACACTTCTTTTAATCAATTAATATTCTAATAAAATTTATTATCACAAAACATTCTTCTAATAAATCAGTTTCTTAAGTACTAATTTTCCAAGCGTTGTAAGAGTTCATTCCACTTGTATGTTACTAAATGAGTGATTTTTTTATTTTTATATTCTTTTAAATCCAAAGATTGAATTTCGTATAAAGAGTTGAAGTCATTTCTTGCTTTTAGGTTTATAATATTTTTATTAATATTATCTAAAACCATTTTTTCTTTATTGTGTTTATAGGTTAGGACTAAATGCAATTGTTTTTTATACTCAACTTGGAGCAGAGAAAAATCTTTTGTTTTAAATCCCAGTTCAATGAGTGTAAAGTATTTTGCAATAACATAATCTTCACAATCTCCTTTTCCTCTAATTAAAAACTCTTTTCTGCTTGCCCAATAATCCATTTTTTTATAGTTTTTAAAGTCGGCTAAGCCTTCAATTTTATTAAAAAAATTATTTACGCGAGTGAGAATTATTTCCTTATTTTTTTCTTCTTTTAGTTCAAATTTTAGACGTTTAAAAGCCAAAAGTCTGTTGAAAATGTATTTCTTATTTTTAGCAGTTTTAATATCTTTGATATCACTGTCTGTTAGTCCCAAAGACTTTATAAACGATGCATGAGTAAGTGAAACAAGGAAAAAAAGAATAATTAATATTTTTATCATGGAGCATAATAACATATTAAATTATTATTTTTACTGAAAATAAACTTAAATATAATGAATAAAATTATTTTATTTGTACTTGTTTTTTTAATTTTAAATATAACAGAAAGAAGGGCTGTATAGTTGAAATTAAAAAATAAATAACTTTTATTTTTAGAATTATTTAAAAATGTATTAGTTTGATAATAAGTTTACGATTAATAAGCGTTACTAATATACAAGATAAAGTAATATTTAGGAGAAAAAATTGATTTTAAATCACAAGTAAAAGAATCTTATTGTACTTTTGTTATACAAATATAAATGGAGAAATATGGAACTACTTTATAAACTTGAATTTAATACTACCAATTCTTATTATATAACGATTATAAAAGATACTATAAAGAACTTTAAAATTAATGCACAATGCGAACAATATTTAGGATATATATTAATACGTTTTGAAGAAGAACAAAAAAAAGTGAATGATTTTTTTATCTATGCAAAAGATAAAATGCAAGGTTCAATTTTTGCAAGAAAATGGGTAAAAATCGAATCTCATGACAAAAACAGTGAATCTCTTAATAATTTTGATGTTAAATTAAACCTCTCTTTGTTTACAGATGAAGACATTGCATTACTTGTAGAAAACAATAATATTGACTTTTCTAATGATCTAAATAAAATAAAACAAGGAGGAATTTCACGTTTTGAAACCAGAAATGGCTTAAAAAATATTTTTTTACCTTCTATCAAACATAAAAGAGACTTTGAAGTAAGAGGTCATGAAGTACGTCTTTTAATTACTAATATTTATAAAGTAAGCGAGATACTAGAACTTCAACCAAAAGAAACGGCTTTGTTATGCACCATTGAGCGGCCTTTTGTAAAAGTAAAATTAAGGCATGAGGCAAATTTAAATGAACTGTATTCAAATACAGATTTTATTTATGCAAAAATTGCTGACGATAAAGAATCTATACTTTTTTCAAATGCTTTAAAAAAAGAAGGAATTGATTATTTAATGTTTGTTTCTGATGATATTCATCAAAATGCATTATGTGTTATGCCTTTTAAAGATCAAACAATTATTGTTCATGGGGATAAAGGTTTGTTTCCCAAGATAGATTATTTTACAAAAGAAAAGTACTATTCAGCTAAAAACTATTTTGATGAGAATAAGGGCGTTTTTAATGCGATTTTACAAAAACATGAAGAAAAAGAAAAAACCTTTTTAGGTGTATATTTTTCAATGGAGTCCAAAGAATCTGCTTTTAAAATTAAACATAAGAGTGATATTGTAGATCTAATAAAAATTCCTAATATAAAAAACAATTTTTTACATTACTTGGACAAAGTAGCACAAACAAGTACTGAGAGTAAAGATCTTATTGATCTTTATAAAAAAAACTATACCTTGTATTTTGAGCACTTAGAATTTGATAATACTTCAAATTCATTTACCACTTTATTAAATCATATTGCATTAATCTTAGGGCTTAGAAATCACGCAGAAATAAACGACTTGTCTTTAATTTGTAGCAGTGAAAACTTAGAGTATTTTGATATTAAAACACTTGAAATTAACAATAAAATTTATTTGGATTTTAGAGAAGTTTTATTAGATATTATGAAACTTAAATTAGCTTCATATAACAACAGTGATATTTCGTATGTCTTTTTTAAATCCTTGGCATATTTTATCAGTAAAAGCATAAGAGCAGAAAAAAATATTACTAGCATTATTTTATGTGGAAATCTATTTGCGAATAAGGTTTTATTAAAATATACCTATGAATATCTTGAAAATGATTTTGAAATCGTTATGCCAAAAGCCTATCCTTTAGATTATTAAGTAGTTTCTTTTTATAATATTTTTACTTATTAAACATTTGTTATAATATTTGATAGAATAATTTTTTTCGATTACTCTATGGAGTTTATAATGAATGATATAACTAATGATAAAAACTGGCAGGAAGCACGTTATTTTAAGGATAAAAACTTAATATCTTTATTAGAAAATCGTGCTAAAACTCTAGAGCCGATGTTAAAATTCAAATTATCAAATTGTAATTTTTCAAGTATTAATCTTGTGAATAATTCTAGTAAAGAAGGCTATATACTAAAAGACAGTGATTTATATAAAAGTGATTTTAAAAAAGCACATTGTTATAAAATGGATTTTTCTGGATCTAATTTAATGAAAGCAGATTTTTCATTTGCTAATTTAAACAGTGCAAATTTAAGGGATTGTAATTTATTAGGAACCAATTTCAAACATGCAAAACTTGAAAATATAGAGTGGGGAAAAAAAATCCTCCAAGAAAAAGAAGCAAAATCCACTAAGAATAAAGAGGAAGCAAAAGTTTTATACCAAGAAGCAGAAGAAATATACAGGTATTTACGCAAAATTACAGAAGATGATGGTTTAGTAGATACTGCTGGTTTCTTTTTTCAAAAAGAGATGCAAATGAGGCGGAAAAAAATGCCTTTATTCTCTTTGCAAAGAATTATTTCAAAACTGGTTGATATCTCCTGTGGTTATGGCGAAAAACCTACACGTATAATACTGGTTAGTTTATTCATTATTATTTGTTTTTCCAGCGTTTTCTTTTTTACAGGGCTTGTTTCAAATGATGCTCGTATTGGCTACGTTTTTGAATCAAGCTTATCCTCTAATATTGATATGTATTTACAATCTTTGTATTTTTCAGTAGTCACTTTTACCACTCTTGGTTATGGGGATATTATACCACTTGGAATATCACGCTTATTTGCTGGAATTGAGGCCTTATTAGGAGGCTTTATTTTAGCTATTTTTGTCGTAGTTTTTGTTAAGAAAATGACGCGCTAATTTATTTATAAAACAAATAAAAGGAGATAAAAAAACAACCCACTTAAAGAAGTAAGACAAATCCACATAAATAACGATCGTCCCTTTCTTTTATGCTCAAAATCTAAGTCTTCTCTTTTGTGTGCTTTATAAGATGAAAAAGCAAAATAAGTCCAATATATTAAAGTAATAACAGATAAAACAATATGAGCAAATAAATAAAGCAATAATGGTATATAAGAAAAGTTTGATTCTTTTACATAGGTTTCAAAACCACCATCAATTCTTAATCCTGTTTCAAATAATACTACAACAAGTAAAGTAAGCCCTAGAATAAAAAATTGCGATACAAAATGTGTTTTATATTGTTTTTTAATTACAAAAGATACGGAGTACAAAATAAAAAAGGGTAAGAGTGCAAAGTATATACTTACTAAATCTAAATAAAAAGGGGCAGAAGTTCCAAAGAACCCAGGGGCAAAAAACATGTATTTCCTAATAGTTTATTGATATTTTAACATTGATTAACATATCTTAATAATTATAGCTCTTTAATTTTCTTTTCAATTAAAAAAGAACCAAAAGGTATAAGTGAAAGTATAAAAATGGTACTTGAAAATTTTAAGCTCCAAGAATGTTTTCTCATTGTTTCTAATAAAAAAATTACAAAAATTATAAATAAAACTCCATGAGACATTCCTACAATTTTTACAAAATAAGGATTATCTAAAATATATTTAATGGGCATAGCAATAAAAAGTAAAATTAAATAAGAGATACCTTCTATATATGAAATAAGTCTGAATCTATTGATGGCTAGTTTTAACATTGTTTTCCTTTAAAAAATGATAGTAGCATATTAAAGTTAATGATTCTTTAATATCACTGTTTTAAATACGTATTTAAAATAATATTTAATTTTATTATAAGTTTTTTTTCATATAATAACAAAATCTATTATTAAAGGCTTCTTCATGTTTGTTAAATTTTTCTTGTTCTTTTCTTTATTTGCTGTGTGTTTTTCAAAAGAAATGAAAGTAATCAGCGCAAAAGAAAGTTTAATTAAATTAATGGTTTTAGAAATGGAAAATGAAAAAAAACAAAAACACTTGATTGCTAAAAAAAGAACTATATTATATGAAGTTATTACTAACAAATAAAATGTAATAATATGTTTTATAAAAATAGAATTAGGACGTATTATGAAAGACAGGTTACATGAAGTTATTGCCCAAATTGGTGTTATTCACAATGAATTAATAAATAACAATACCATTTTTGATTTAGAAGAGGTCTATGAAAAACTAAATACATGTGAAGAAGATGTTAAAGAGCATTATTTGGGTTTATTAATGCAGTATTACTTCCAAAACAATTCCCTTGATAATCTACAAACACTTCTTTTAGAAGGTTTTAAATTTGATTTGCGTTTTGAAGATATTAAAGAAGCCTTTGTACATATTACAAACAATGAAAGTGTTATTGATTTTTTTAATGATCAAGTTGTATTATTAAAAGACACAGTAGTAGATGAGTATCTAATTGAAATGTATGATTATTATATGAAAAATGAAAAACTGCAAGAACATTTAAACCCTTCTTTACTTCTATTACAAAATAATCGTTATATTTGTGCTTTTTGTTATAAACATAAAGATGAAAACTACAGCTCATTATTTTTGAATGAGGACCTATTAGAAAGCTTAAAGAGGGACTTACCTTATCTTCTAAAATAATAAAAAAAGCTTTATTCTTTCATATTCTTTAGATTGTTTAATGATATTAAATTTAAGGATAATATTTTAATCTTACTTTATATATTTTTTATGTAGAATTATTGTCAAATTACAATTCATTCATTTTTTTGAGTAAATTGTTTTATATATCTTAAGGAGTATATATGAGAAAAGTATTAAGTATTGCACTTGCTGCTGCATTAACAACAGTTGTTTTAAATGCAAAAGAAATTAAAGTAGGGGCTATTATGCCAATGTCAGGTCCACTTGCGGCTTATGGTCAAGTTACAAATTTAGGGGTAACTTTGGCTAATAAGTTACAACCAAAACTTGCAAATGGTGATACTATTAAATTAGTTTTATTAGATAATAAAGGTGATAAAGTTGAAACGGCTAATGCAACTACACGTTTAATCGCATCTGATAAAGTTGTTGCTATCTTAGGAGCATTGACGTCTACTAATACTGCACAAGTAATTGCAATTGCAGACAAAAAGAAAATACCAGTTATTGCTTCTGTGGCTACAAATGACAAACTAACTTCTAGAAGAACGTTTGCAAATAGAGTTTGTTTTACAGATTCTTTTCAAGGGGAAGTAGTTGCAAATTATGCATTTAATACTTTAGGATTAAAAACAGCGGTTGTTGTTATTGATCAAGCTCAAGTTTATTCTTTAGGTTTATCTAAAGCTTTTCAAAAAGCATTTAAAAAAGCCGGTGGAAAAATTGTTAAAAAAATCAAAGTTACTTCAGGTGATAAAGATTTCAAAGCTGTAGTTTCTCAAATCAAAAAAATCAATCCTGATTTTATGTTTTTACCATTGTATCACCCCGAAGCATCTATGATAGCAAGACAATCTAAACAATTAGGTTTAAATAAACCAATGTTTTCAGGAGATGGTGTTGCGAATCAAACATTTATTGATTTAGGTGGAAAATCTGTTGAAGGTTATATGTTTACTGACTTTTTTGATTATTCAAATCCTCCATCAAAAACTTCTGCTGATTTCGTAGCTTTTCATGAAAAAGAAACAGGTAAAAAAGAATTAAATTCTTTTACTGCTTTAGGTGCAGATACTTATAATATCTTACTTGCTGCTATGAACAGATGTGAAGATCCAACAAATTCTGTTTGTGTTAATAAAGAAATTAAAAAAACAGTTGACTTTGATGGTGCATCTGGAAGTATTTCAATTGATGAAAATGGAAATGCAACTAGATCTGCTGTAATTAAAGTTATTAAAAATGGTGTAGCTTCTTTTAAAGCAACAGTTAACCCATAATTATTATTTAGTATTATAAAGAACGAAACTAAGCCCACTTAATCGTGGGCTTTTCTTGTTATAATCAAAATAATGCACAGGCATATTTTGATTATTACAATATATATTGTAACTGACTTAGCTCAGTATTTTAGGAGAATGAATGGATTTATTAACGTTTATGCAGCAAATGGTAAACGGTTTTAGTTTGGGTAGTATGTATGCCCTTATTGCAATTGGATATACAATGGTGTACGGAGTTTTAAGATTAATTAACTTCGCACATGG
>CAJXWI010000113.1 GCA_913062735.1 uncultured Arcobacter sp. | reverse complement strand
AAAAAATTGCTGGAATCTGGCGATATTGATTTAGTAATTGGTACACATTCTCTTTTAGGAATAAAAGCTAAAAATTTAGCGTTGGTTATTATTGATGAAGAACATAAATTTGGGGTAAAACAAAAAGAAAAACTAAAAGAACTAAGAGATGATGTTCATATTTATTCTATGAGTGCAACGCCAATTCCAAGAACGCTTAATTTAGCTTTATCAAAATTAAAAGGAATGAGTTCACTGCTTACTGCTCCAAGTGAACGAATTGGAGTACGTACTTTTGTAAAAGAATTCTCAGATAAACTTATTAAAGAAATTGTTTTAAGAGAAAAAAGAAGAGGAGGACAGCTCTTTTTTGTACATAATAACATAGCTTCTATGCAAGCAAAAAAAGAAGACTTAGAAGATATTATTCCAAACATTAAAATTGAAATCATTCACTCACAAATATCTGCCTCTCAAAGTGAAAAAATACTAGCTGCTTTTACTAATGGGGAGTTTGATATTTTATTAGCAACGTCTATTATTGAATCAGGACTTCATTTACCCAATGCAAATTCTATTATTATTGATGGAGCAGACAGATTTGGAATTGCTGACTTGCATCAATTAAGAGGTCGAGTGGGGCGTGGACATAAAGAAGGTTTCTGTTATTTTTTAGTAGAAGATAAAAAAACAATTACGCAAGATGCTATTAAAAGATTATTAGCATTAGAATCTAACTCTTATTTAGGAAGTGGTACCGCTTTGGCGCATCAGGATTTAGAAATAAGAGGGGGCGGAAATATTATTGGAGAAGCTCAAAGTGGACATATTAAACAAATAGGATATGGTTTGTATCTTAAGATGTTAGAAGAGGCCCTTGCTAGTTTAGGAGGGGATAAAAAACCTACCAAAGAAAGTGTTGATATTAAACTTTCTATTTCTGCTTTTATTTCAAGTGATTATATTGTAGAAGACAGAGTAAGACTAGAATTATACAGACGACTTTCAAAAGCTACATCAAAAGATGCAGTATATTTAATTCAAGATGAAATGGAAGACAGATTTGGAAAACTTGACCTTCCAAGTAAACAATTTATTGAACTAATTATTATTAAAATAATGGCCTTGAATTTAGATATTAAAACTATTATGTCTTATGAAATGAATATTACGTTTATAACTACGACTGGTGAAAAAACGACAATAAAATCTAAGAGCAGAGATGATGACGATTTGATTATTACAACGCTTCAATATTTAAGAAAAAAAGAAAAAACACTTGTATAAAATTTTGATTTTAAGCTTGGCTTTACTACACTAAAGAAAAAAATTCAAGGATTGATATGAAAAGTATTTTATTAGTAGTTATGGCTTTATTTTTTAGTGTATTTTTAAGTTCTTGTGCTACTTGGAGTGGTATTAAAAAAGACAGTTCTACTGCTTGGGAAAGTACAAAAGAAAAATCTGTTGAGATTTATGATTCTGTTAAAGACTCTGTAAGCAGTGAAGAAGAAGCAAAATAGCCTAAGCTATTTTCTTTCTTCTACTGTAAATTGTCCCATCATCCCTGCATCTTCATGTTCTAAAATATGGCAATGATACATAAAAGGAAATTCTTTACTTGCTTTATAATTAAACCTTACTAATAAATCAAGTGTTTCTTCCCCATAAACAACTACTGTATCTTTTAGCCCCGTTTCATTTGAAAAAATACCCTTATTATTTCTTGAAAGTACTTTGAAACTACAGCCATGAATATGAAAAGGGTGGGGCATTTCATTATTATTTTTAATACGCCAAATTTCTGTTTCTCCTAAGATTACTTTTTCATTAATATAAGACATATCCATTTGTTTAGCATTAATTCCCATCCACATCATTCTCATATCCAATGAAAAGTGCCTAATTTTCAAACCTTTTTCTTTTGTAATATTACTGTATTCGTCAATTGTAGTTAAACGTGATGGTAAAATAAAATCCTGTTTTTTCTCATTTTTAACATTGATTTTTAATAAAGCTTTATTGCTTAAACTATCTCCTAAATAAATACTGGTATTTTTTAAAGTACTTAACTCAACCAGTATTTCAGCTCTCTCACCTGGGGCTAATAATAGTTTCTTTATTTTTAAGGGTTTTTCCAAAAAACTGGCATCTCCAGCTATTTGAAAAAAGTCTTGATTATTGGAAAAAACCATAGAATAAAATCTGGCATTTGAACCGTTTAATATTCGTAAGCGAATAGTTTTAGCAGAAACATCAACATAAGGAGCATTCACGCCATTAACCAAAAAGACTTTTCCTTTAACTCCCATCATTTCATCATGCATAGAATATTTATAAACAAAATTTGCATTTTTATCAAAGCGTCTGTCTTGTATGATTAAGGGTATATCATCAACTCCATATTCTCTTGGTAAGTTTGCTTTTTTTGAATCTTCATCTTCAATTATAAATAATCCAGCTAGTCCTTTGTATGTTTGCTGACCTGTTTTTTTATGAGTATGTGGATGGTACCAATACGTAGCAGCTCTTTGTTGTATTTTAAAAGTAGTGCTCCAAGAAGTATTTTTTTTAATACTTCTGTTTGGGCCTCCATCATTATGTCCTTCTAGGTGTAAGCCGTGCCAGTGAATAACACTTTCTTCTTTTAAAGAGTTTTTTACATTAATTTTAATGCTATCGTTTCTTTCTACTTTTATTGTGGGTCCTAAAAAATTACCATTAATACCGTAAGTTTTAGTTTTCGCCCCTTGTAAAAAAGAAACTTCTCCTTCTTGTAAATTTAAATTAAATTCTTTTGTACCGTCTTTTAAAACACTGGCTTTTGCAAGAGGAGGAATAAGAAGTGCTTGTGTAAATGCTTTATAAAAATGAACAGAGCTCTTTTCTTTTGCATATAAGCTTAACGATGTAGAAGATAAAATGCTCAATTTAACAAAATTACGTCTTTTCATGATTTTCCTTTTGGCCATTATATTAAAACTCTGTGTAAAAACTGTGCAAATATTATTTTTAAACTTTCATATATAAATATAAAACCCTAATGTCAGTTTTTTTCTATACATAAGGGCAAAAATACCTTATAGTATGCAAAAGGATATATATGAAATCAATTTTTCACTTAGCATATAATGTAAGAAACCTAGAAGACGCAAGAGAATTTTATGTGAATACTTTAGGCTGTAAAGAAGGAAGATCTGCAGCTACTTGGATAGACTTAGATTTTTTTGGACATCAGTTATCTTTACATATAGGAGAACCCTTTCTTACTAAAACAACAGGAAAAGTAGGTGAGCATATTGTTCCTATGCCACACTTAGGAATTATTCTGCAATACAAGGATTGGAAAAATTTAGCAAGAAAACTAGAAGAAAAAAAAACGAACTTTGTAATAAAACCAGTACTTCGTTTTGAAGGTTTACCAGGAGAACAATATACTATGTTTTTTAAAGATCCTTTTGGAAATCCAATTGAAGCAAAAGGATTTAATGATTTGTCTAAAGTCTTTGATTCATGAAAAAGCTTATTGCTTTTGTAACATCATTAGAAGAAGAGGTTAATATTCTATGGTTAGAACACTTAAAAGCTGTATTTAACAACTATGAAATAGTTTTGTTTAAAGACTTATTACAAAATGATTATGAACGTATAGAAGTTGCTCTTGTTGCAAATCCCAATGTAGAAGAATTGTTAAATCTAAAAAACTTGAAGTGGGTTCAAAGTTTATGGGCTGGGGTTGAAAAACTTGTGCATGATGTTGAAAATTCAAACTTTAACATATCAAGAATGATTGATAAAAATATGAGCGAAGTTATGAGTGATTCTGTTCTTGCATGGAGCTTTTATTTATATAAAAACATGCCCTTATATAAAAAACAGCAAGATCAAACTCTATGGATAGAACATGAAATAAAAGAAAAAAGTGAGATTACTATTACTGTTTTAGGACTAGGTGAGCTAGGTCTTGCATCTGCTTTAAAATTAAAAAACAATGGTTTTAATGTAAAAGCATGGAGCAGAAGTAAAAAAGAAATAGAAGGTATTTCTACTTATTATGGAAATGATACTTTACAAGAGCTTTTAAAACAAAGTGATATTCTCATTTCTTTATTGCCCTTAAGTAAAGAAACAAAAAATTTATTAGATCAAAAAAAATTAAAAAGCTTAAAGAAAAATGCTTCTGTAATTAATTTTTCCCGAGCTAGTATTTTTGATTATAAAGCACTTGCCTTTTTATTAGATGAAAAACACTTAAAACATGCGGTATTGGATGTATTTTCTCAAGAACCATTAGAAAAAGATTCTTTTTTATGGAAACATGAAGATATTACAATACTGCCTCATATCTCAGCCCCTACGAATAGAAGAACAGCTTCAAAAATTGCTTTTTGGAATATAAATGAGTATTTTGTAAATAACAAAGAGCCTTTATTTGTAGATAAAAATAAAGGCTATTAGTTTATTAGTGCTTAGGCTTTTGCCGAAGTCATTTCTTTTGGTTTGATGTATTTATCAAAATCTTGCTCACTTAAAAGATTTAAAGCTACGGCTTCTTCTTTTAGTGTAGTATTATTTTTATGGGCAGTTTTAGCAATTAATGCTGCATTTTCATATCCAATATAAGGATTTAATGCAGTAACTAACATTAAAGATTCATTTAAATACTTATCAATGTTTTTTTCGTTGGCTTCAATACCAACAGCACATTTGTCATTAAAGGCTTTCATTGTATCACTTAAGAGTCTAATAGATTGTAAAATATTATAAGCAATTACAGGTTTAAATACATTAAGCTCGAAGTTTCCTTGAGAAGCTGCAACAGATACGCAAGTATGATTTCCCATAACTTGAACAGCTACCATAGTCATAGCTTCACTTTGTGTTGGATTTACTTTTCCTGGCATAATAGATGAACCTGGCTCATTTGCAGGAATATTAAGCTCACCAATTCCACATCTAGGGCCTGAACTTAACCATCTAATATCGTTAGCAATTTTCATTAAATTGGCTGCTAGGGCATTTAATGCTCCACTTAAAACTACTTCTCCATCATGAGAGCTTAGAGCATGAAATTTATTAGGATGAGATTTAAAAGTATAAGATGTTTTTGTAATGTCATTTAAAACAGCACTTACCATAGGTGAAAAATCAGGGTGGGAATTAAGACCAGTTCCAACTGCTGTTCCTCCAATTGCAAGCTCTAATATATATTTAATAGCATCATCAATTTGACTTAATCCCTTGTCTAACATATCAACATAAGCACTTAACATTTGACCAAGTGTTAAAGGTGTTGCATCTTGTAAGTGAGTACGCCCAATTTTAACAACGTTTTCAAATTCTTTTACTTTTAGCTCGAAAGTTGCTTTTAATAAATGAATAGAAGGAAGTAGGTTTTTTTCAATTTCTAATACAAAAGCTACTCTCATCGCTGTAGGATAAGTATCGTTTGAGCTTTGACCTTTATTTACATCATCATTTGGATGAATGCTTTTTTTAACTCTAAAATCATCTCCTAGAATTTCACTGGCACGTGAAGATACTACTTCATTCATATTCATATTAGATTGTGTTCCCGAACCTGTTTGCCATACAACTAAAGGAAAATTTCCATCAAGTTTTCCTTCAATTACTTCATCACAAGCATCAGAAATTGCTTTACATTTTCTATCATCTAAACGAGACAATTTATTATTAACAATTGCACACGCTTTTTTCAAATAAGCAAAACCAGTAACAACTTCTTTTGGCATTTTTTCATCGCCTATAGGAAAGTTTTCTATACTTCTTTGTGTTTGAGCTGCCCAGTACTTATCAAGAGGTACTTGGATTTCTCCCATAGTATCTTTTTCTATTCTGTAATCCATAATAAATCCTTAAAATTAATGATATAGATTATCATTATTGTGTATATTCTTTGCTTAAATCTTTTTAAAGTAAAAATATTTATCTTAATTATAAGCTAAATTTTTATTGTAAATATTGAAGAATTTAAATTAGTTTACATCTTTATTAGAGGATAAGTTAGGTTTATTTAAAAAGAGTGCCTTTTATATGGTTAAAAGACAATCTTGTCACTATTAAGAATATTTGTTATTTAATATTTTCACCAAAACTATATTTTTCAATCTTTACATCATCTTTTTTTGCTTTTTCTTTAAAATGATTTTGTATAGTATTAAAACATCGATCAGTAACACTATTGATATGTGTAACTGATCCATACCCATAGTCATTGTTTTTTGATGTTACTATTTCATATTTTTTCTTAAGCGTATAATTATCTTCACATGTAATAAACTTTAGATTAGAGATTTTATTCACCTCGCATGTAATTTCTTTTTTATCAATGGCTCGTTCTTTTAAGTAGTCTTCTCTGTTAGTAGTTGTATACCAATTGTTTTTAAGTTCCTTATTGAAATAATAGAGTCTTTCACATCTTTTATCAGAAGAAGAATAGTTTTTTCTTGTAGTGTATACATGAGTTTTCGAGCTACTTCTATCATATACTTCTCTTGCATTTTTAAATGCTAATGTGTCTATGTTTAAAACTTTTGTTTTTTCATCTAAAGATACTCTCATATTATAAGAGGGAGAACATGCAGTAAAAATAAATGCACTGGATAGTGCACATAAAAGAGTTGTTTTAGTATTCATAAAATATCCTTTAAATTAATATTTTAAATCTTATAGTATTTATTATAAAAGTAAGTTTAATAATATTAATAAATGACTAAATTATTAAATTTTATAAATATGAATATGATATTAGAATTTAGGAGATAGATTTCACCTTAAAAAAACTTAAATAGTAAAATAATTAATTAGTAAAATAGCTATACTGTTACTAAAATTTATGATTATTGATAATACAGTCGTATTTAGATAAGATTTTAATAAAAAAGGATTTACATTATGATTATTGAGTCATTTATTGGATTTATATTGTTTTTTGGGACAGCACTTTTAATGGTGGGAATTTTTCTTTATCTGTATGCTATTGTTACACCATACGATGATTACAAGCTTATTTTTGAAGAAAATAATACAACTGCATCTCTTAGTTTTGGAGGTGCGGTTATTGGGGTTTCTATTCCTTTATATAGCGCACTAATAAGTTCCGTGTCTTATTTTGATTTTGTTGTTTGGGGAAGTGTTGCGATTATTATTCAATTGATTTTTGCATTTATTGTAACCAGACTTAAAGGAAAATTTTCGCTTGAAGCTAAAATTGAAAAAGATGTTGTTGCGGTTGGAATTTTAATGGCATTTTTATCTATTTGTATCGGACTTTTAAATGCTGGAGCAATGAGTTATTAATTAAAGAAGCACTCAACTTACGAAACAAGCACCAAATACTTAGGTGCTTGTAAATTAACGTTTAAACTTATTCAATAGAATCTTCAAGAAGTGATAGAAATGGGACTTACAATCTTTTTACGTTCTTGTTTCCTCTAACCTTTAGATACTTAGGGATTATCATTTTCTCCCTTTAT
>CAJXWI010000112.1 GCA_913062735.1 uncultured Arcobacter sp. | reverse complement strand
TTTACCAGGGGAAGTTAATACTATTTGGCAAACAAAAGGTTTTAATACCATTGACAACGAATATGGATTCTCTTGTATGGGTTATGAAGTATCAGGTGGATATGGAAGTGCAATCGCCAATAAAAAAGGTGAAAATATTGTCTTAACGGGTGATGGCTCTTACCTGATGTTAAACACTGAAATATACAGCTCTGTTTTATCAGGAGATAAAATGATTGTTATTGTTTGTGACAATCAAGGATATGCAGTTATTAATAGACTTCAAATGAACCAAGGTGCTGAGCCTTTTAATAATTTAATTGAAGATTGTAAATTAGCAGGTGAGCCTTTTGGAGTAGATTATGTACAACACGCACGTTCTATGGGTGCAAATGGTGAATTCGTATCTAAGATTGAAGATTTAGAAGCTGCGTACTTACGTGCAAAAGCCTCTTCTAAAACCTATGTACTTCATATAGAAGTTTCAAAATATAACTGGAGCGAACATGGTGATGCCTGGTGGGAAGTAGGTGTTCCTGAAGTATCACAAAAAGAAAAAATTAAAAAAGCTAGAAAAAACTATGAAGAAAATGTTAAAGCACAAAGAAAAGGAGTATAGATGGAAGTAAAATTAGCGATAGCACCCATTGCTTGGTCAAATGATGATTTGCCACAATTAGGGGGAAATACTTCTTTGGAAACTTGTTTAAGTGAAACGAAGCAAGCGGGATATGTTGGTACAGAAATGGGCGGAAAATTTCCACAAGATAAAAAAGAGTTAAAAAAAGTATTAGAAGATTTTAATTTAGAACTTGCCGGTTCATGGTTTTCAGGTCAGCTTTTATCCCAAAGTGTTGAACAAGAGTTAAAAGACTTAGATGCTTTTATTGATGATAAATTATACGCAGGTTGTAAGGTCGTTGTTTACTGTGAATGTTCAAATACAATTCAAGCAAAACAAGAAATAGTCTTAAGTAAAAAACCTGTTTTAAGTGAAGATGAGATGAAAGATTATGCCAATAAGTATAATACTTTATTTGATTTTGCAAAATCAAAAGGTGCTATTTTGGCTTATCATCATCATATGGGAACAATCATTCAAAGTGAAGATGAAATTGATATGTTTTTAAAATATACAAAAAATGAAGTTACTTTGGCTTTTGATACAGGACATATGTATTTTGCAGGTGGAAATCCCCTTTTGATGATAAAAAAACATAAAAATAGAATTTCTCATGTACATTTTAAAGATGTTAGAGAAGAGGTAAAAAAAGAAGTATTAAAAAAAGACACTTCCTTTATTGATGCTGTTTTAGCAGGTGTTTATACCGTACCAGGGGATGGAGTAATTGATTTTGCTCCCATAGTTGATGTTCTTAAAGAGATTAATTATGTAGGATGGATAGTAGTAGAAGCAGAACAAGATCCAAAACTTGCTAATCCATTAGAGTATGCAAGCAAAGCATACACATATATAAATAAAATATTATAAAGGCTTTAAAATGAAAGAAATTGGTGTTGGAATAATCGGAATGGGTTGGATGGGTGAAGCGCACTCAAACGCATATAATAATATAAAATCAAAATTTGCTTCATTAAATGTTAGCCCTAAACTAATCATTTGTAGCGAAATTATAGAAGAGAGAGCACAAGCTGCTAAAAAAAGATTTGGATTTGAAAAGTGTACAACGGATTGGAAAAAAGTAGTAGAAGATCCTGCTGTGGATATTGTAGATATTACAGCACCTAATTCCCTGCATTTAGAAATGATTGAATATTGTATTAAACACAAGAAACACATTAACTGTGAAAAACCAGTAGGTGCATTTCCAGATGATACTATAAAAGCCTATGAACTAGTAAAAAACTATGAAAAAGAAACTTTTGTTGGTTACAACTATAGATGGTCTCCACTGGTTCAAGAAGCAAAACGTTTAATAGAAGAGGGCGCTATTGGAGAGTTAAGACATTTTAGAGGAAGATTTTTTTCTTGTTATGCAGCAGATGAATTAGGGTTTTATTCTTGGCGCTTTGAAAAAGAGAATGGTCATGGGGCGTTAACAGACATTATGTCTCATGCTGTAGATATGGCCATTAATTTAATGGGAGAAGTAAAAGAAGTTCAAGGCGTAATGGATACTTTTATTAAACAACGTCCTATAGCACCAGCTGGTGCTTCTCATTATGCAAAGGGTTCAAAAAACGACGAAATGAAAGACGTTACAAATGATGATTATGTAAATGCTATTGTTAAATTTAAAAATGGAGCAAGAGGTTATATTGATTCTTCTCGAGCTTTTTATGGTCCAACGTCTGAAATGAGTTTTGAAGTACATGGCTCAAAAGGAAGTATGAAATGGAATTTTGAAGAAATGAATACTTTACATCTGTATATTCATGAAGAAGGCCAAGCAAATGGTTATAGAAAAATTTATTCATCTCCTCTTCATTCAAATCACGGTAATTTTAATCCTTCAGATGGTTCTGGTCTTGGCTATGAAGATTTAAAAGCCATAGAAGCTGCGAATTTTTTAAATGTAATTGTGAATAAAGATGAGAGTAAGAAAGTTAATTTTGAAGATGCAAAAAATGTTGCTCATGTCTTAAACGCAATCATCCAATCCAATGAAAATAAAACAGTCGTAAGTTTATAAGGAAAAAAAATGGCAGAGCAAAAAAAATTACGAAGTATGCGATGGTTTGAAAAAGATGATTTAAGAAGTTTTGGGCATCGTTCACGGGTAAATCAAATGGGTTATGAACCAGAAGAATATATTGGAAAACCCATCATTGCAATTATTAATCCTTGGAATGAATTTAATACCTGCCATACTCATTTTCCACAACGAGTTGCTGATATTAAAAGAGGAATTTTGCAAGCGGGAGGTTTTCCTATTGAAATACCCGTATTAAGTTTAGGGGAGCAGTTAATAAAACCAACTTCTATGATGTATAGAAACTTATTAGCAATGGAAGTCGAAGAAGTATTAAAAGCCCATCCTGTTGATGGCTGTGTAGTTATGGGAGGCTGTGATAAAACAACGCCAGGTGTTTTAATGGGAGCTATTTCTTTTAATATTCCAACGGTTTATATGCCAGCTGGTGCTATGCTTGGAGGAAACTACCAAGGAAAAGTAGTAGCTTCTGGGACGGATGTGTGGAAAGCTTGGGAGAAAAAACAAGCAGGTATGTTAGATGAGTGTCAATGGCGTGCTTTAGAGTTTGGAATTGCTAGATCTGCTGGAACATGTATGAGTATGGGAACGGCTGCAACAATGATGATTCTTGCAGAAACACTTGGCTTTGGACTTCCTGGGAGCTCTACTATTCCTGCTGTTGATTCTTCACATGTAAGAATGGCAAGAAATTGTGGAATACAAGCAGTAGAACTTGTAAAACAAGATTTTAAACCTCAAGATATGTTGAGTAAAGAGTCTTTTGAAAATGCTATTGTGGTATTAAATGCCATTGGTGGATCTACAAATGGCATTATTCATTTAATTGCAATGGCTAAACGGGCAAATATTGATATTACCTTAGAAGATTTTGAACGAATTTCAAACGATATTCCTTTGATTTTAAATTTACAACCTTCGGGTAAATATGTAATGGAAGATTTCTATTATGCGGGTGGTTCTACTGCTTTATATACTGAACTTAAATCAAGGTTACATGATATAAAAACAGTAAATTTAAAACCTTTTTATGAAAATATAAAAGACAGCGTGAATTACAATGAAGAGGTAATACAAAGTCTTGAAAATCCTTTAAATGAACTGGGTTCTATTGCCGTTTTACGAGGAAATCTTGCATTAAATGGTGCAATTATTAAACAAACGGCTTGTGAAACAAGATTGTTAAAACATACAGGTAAAGCACTTGTTTATAAAGATATAAAGACCTTAAAAGAAGAGATTGATAATGAAGATTTAGATGTAGATGAAAATACTGTTTTAATCTTACAAAATGCAGGACCACAAGGGGCTCCAGGTATGCCAGAATGGGGACAATTACCCGTTCCAAAAAAACTTCTAAAACAAGGGATTACAGATATTGTGAGAATTTCAGATGCCAGAATGAGTGGAACGTCTTATGGTACTTGTGTCTTACATGTATCTCCTGAGTCTTATATTGGTGGAAATCTGGGTTTGGTACAAACAGGCGATATGATTCATTTAGATGTTAAAAATAGAATTATTGAAGTTCTCTTAAGCAATGAAGTATTAGAAGGCAGGCGAAAAGAGTATATCCAAGAAAAAAGAGATTATGACAGCGGATATACACATTTATATACCTCTCATGTATTGCAAGCGCATGAAGGTTGCGATTTTGACTTTCTTGCACGTGGTAATAGAGCTGGAATAGAGCCGAAAATATTTTAAAATAAGGAAACAAACAATGATAAATGTAGGGATTTTAGGAGCAGGACGAATTGGAAAAGTTCATGCTTTAAGTTTAAAGAAAATAGCAGGTGTGAATGTAAAAAGTGTGGCTGATCCATATTTAGATGATGAATGGGCTAACTCCCAAGGGATAGAAAACAGATATAAAGAGGTTGAAGCTATTATTAATGATGAGAGTATTGATGCTATTTATATTTGTACACCCACAGACAGTCATGCAGATTTAATTATTCAAGCTTCACAAAAAGGAAAAGCAATATTTTGCGAAAAACCTGTGGATTTGGATATTGAAAGAATATTAAATGTTCAAGAAGTTTTAACAAAAAATAAGACTGTATTTCAAATTGGATTTAACCGACGTTTTGATAAAAACTTTCAAAAAATATCTGAACTGGTGAAAAACGATGACTTAGGAAATTTATTATCTTTAAAAGTAGTGTCCAGAGATCCTTCTGCACCTCCGCGTTCTTACGTTGAATCATCGGGGGGACTGTTTTTAGATATGACCATTCATGATTTTGATATGGTACGATTTTTATCCCATCAAAATATTACTGAAATCAATGCCAAAGGAGCTTCTTTAATTACAGATTATAGCGATATTGATATTGATACTGCTATGTTAACTATGACTTTAGAGAATGGTGGTTTTGCTATGATTGAAAACTGTAGAGCAACAACTTATGGTTATGATCAAAGAGTAGAAGCTTTTGGTACAAAAGGCAATGCCAATTGTAACAATGTTTTTGATAACTCTGTTGAAGTTACCAATGAATCAGGGACTTCAAGTGATAAACCAATGTATTTCTTTTTAGAGAGATATGAAGACGCCTATTATCAAGAAAGTGTTGCTTTTATTGATAGTATTGTAAATAATAAAAAAGTAAGTGTTGGAATAGAAGATGCTTTAGAATCAGCACTTATGGCATTTGCAGCAAAAAGATCATTAAATGAAAACAGAAATGTCACTATTAATGAAATAAGAGAAGAATTTAATATAAAGGTTAAATAATGAAAATGTATGATGAATATGGTTTGTATATTAATAATGAATGGGTAAAAGGAGATAATGGCGTTTTTGATGTTATTAATCCTTATGATGAATCAGTGATTGGACAAGCTCCAATAGCTTCTCCTGAGCAAGTGACACGTGCAATTGATGCATCTATGCATGCCTTAAAAGAGTGGAATGCCCTGCATGCTTGGGATCGAGCTGATAAAATTATGAATATTGCTGATAATTTAAAAGTGAATGAAGATGAAATTGCATATACCGTTTCTTTAGAAACGGGGAAACCTTTGGCACAAGCAAAAAGAGAAGTAACTTTAAGTATTGATCAGTTTATTTGGTTTTCAGAACAAACAAAAAGAATTTATGGGAAAACCATTCAAAGTAGGGTTCCTAATACTACTGTAAAAGTTGAGCACTCACCTATTGGTACAGTAGCTGCCTTTTCTTCTTGGAATTTTCCTATTTTATTAATGGCACGAAAACTAGCACCTGCTTTAGCAGCTGGGTGTCCTATGATTTTACGATCAACTGATGTTGCTCCTTTAACAGGAATGAAACTTATTGAAGCTTGCCATGATGCAGGATTACCAAAAGGTTTGGTTTCTTTTCTTTGTGGAAGCGCAAGAAAATTAAGTCCAAGAATTATGAATGACCCAAGAGTGCGAAAACTTTCACTAACAGGTTCAACTGAAGTAGGGCAAAAACTCATTGAATCTTCTGCTATCACTTTGAAAAAAGTGACAATGGAATTAGGAGGTCATGCTCCTGTAATTGTTCACAGTGATGCCAATATTAAAAAAGCTGCTACTTTATGTGCTGCTGTTAAATTTGCAAATGCAGGACAAGTGTGTGTATCTCCGACACGATTTTATATTCATGAAAGTAAAATGGATGAATTTTGTGAGGTGATGGTAGCTGAAGTTAAAAAACATATTTTAGGTTCTGGTTTGGATGAAAAAACAACTATGGGACCTTTGGTTCATGCAAGAAGAAGAGATGAAATTGAAGCTTTCTTAGAAAAAGTAGCTGTGCAAGGTGGAAAAATTTTAACAGGTGGAAAAAGACCAGAAGGTTTTACTAAAGGTTTCTTTTTTGAGCCAACGGTAATACGAGATCTTCCTAACAATTCATTTTTGTTATGCAATGAAATTTTTGGACCTATTGCTTTGATTCAAAGTTTTAAAACATATGATGAAGTAATTAAAAAAGCCAATTCAACAGAATATGCCTTGGCTTCTTATACTTTTACTACTTCTTTAGAATTAGCGAATAGAACTTCAAGTGATTTAGTAGCTGGAATGGTGGGAGTAAATTCTTTTGCTTTAGCGGCTGCAGAAGTTCCTTTTGGTGGAATTCAAGCAAGTGGTTTTGGACGTGAAAGTGGAGAAGAAGGAATGTATGAATATATGAATACAAAAATAATTACCACACAATTTGCATAAGGAATAATAATGAAAAACCATCAACTTATAAAAGCCTGGGAAAATAAACAAACAACCTTAAATGGTTGGTTGTCTATGCCAGAAGCTTTTAGTGCAGAAATAATGAGTCATCAAGGTTTTGATTCTTTGACAATAGATATGCAACATGGTATTAATGATTATTTAAAAGCGGTTGACATGTTAAGAGCTATTAATACAACAAAAACTACTACCATGGTAAGAGTTCCTTGGTTAGATCCTGCTCATGTTATGAAAATTTTGGATGCAGGGGTTGATGGTATTATTTGTCCTATGATTAATAATAAAGAAGAAGCTCAAAAACTTGTTGAGTATTCATATTATCCACCTATGGGCAAACGTAGCTTTGGTCCAATAAGAGCAAAGTTTGTTTTCGAAGGTGATTATGCAAAAACAGCCAATGATGCTTTGTCATTGCCACTTAAAATACTAGGAAGTTAGTATCGATAGCTCACTGTTGAACCTGTGTTTTTAAGTTGACTAGCTAAATATATAATTACAGCTGTATTTTTAGCTAGCACAAATGGGTATGTGATTTAATAGAATTGACCTGATAATAACTTATTGATTAATAATTACTAAGTTATTAGATTTTTACGCATACATTAGATGGTTTTTATCTATTATTTTTTTGCTCATACATTACTTTATCAGCAAAACCAATTAAATCCTCTAATGTTTCACCGTG
>CAJXWI010000111.1 GCA_913062735.1 uncultured Arcobacter sp. | reverse complement strand
GTTTTATCTTTTGACTCTTCTAAAACACGATCATTAAACTGAAGCCAAGATAATTCTCTGTTTATGAGTTGATTGCTAATATTAGCGTTTTCTGAAAATGATGCTTTCGACATATATAAATGTTAAATTAAAAATATGTTTAAATTATATGCGATGAGACATGCTAAATCTAGTTGGGATTTTCCAGATTTAGATGATCATGACAGGCCATTGAATAAAAGAGGGGTAAATTCAGCAAAATTAATTTGTGAATTTTTTATTAAAAAGAAATTAAAATTTGATTTAGTTTATTGCTCATCCTCTAAAAGGACAATACAAACATTAAATATATTGTCAGAAAAAATCAGTTTTAAGAAAATTATTAAAAAAAAAGCGCTTTATCATGCTAGTGAGGATGAAATTATTCATATCTTAAAACAAACAGTTGATAATTATAAAACTTTACTTTTAATCAATCATGAACCTTCAATTAGTGAACTCATAAATCGAATCTGTCTTAAAGAAAACTCTGAACAATTTGAAAATTTAAAAAGAAAATTTCCTACTGCAGCCGTTGCTGAAGTAAGTTTTAATTTCAATGATTGGGAAAAGTTATCAAAAGTTAAAGGAAAATTAATATCATTTATAAAGCCAAAAGATCTTCAAACATCTAAGGAATAGCCAGCAGATCTTACTGTTCTGATAAGATCTTTCTTGCCATCAATATTTATTGCTTTTCTTAGTCTTCTTATATGAACATCTATAGTTCTGGACTCAACATAAATATCATCTCCCCATACAGAATTTAGAAGTTGCTCACGCGAATATACTCTTTTTGGATTCTTTATTAAAAAATCAATTAGTTTAAATTCGGTTGGGCCGACTATAACTTGTTTATCTGCTCTATAAACTCTTCGTTGAACTCTATCTACTTTAAGATCCTCAAATACTACAACATCAGCGGCAACACTTGGTTTAGATCTCTTTAATAAAGCGTTAACTCTTGCAATAAGTTCTTTTTGGCTGAATGGCTTAGTTACGTAGTCATCAGCTCCTGTTTCAAATCCTTTAAGTTTGTCTTCTTCCTCACCTTTGGCTGTTAACATAATGATTGGGATATTTTTGTGAAGATTGCTTCTTTTCAAATTTTTACAGACTTCAACACCTGAAATATCTGGCAACATCCAATCTAATAAAATTAAATCAGGATTTTTTTCCTTTATATTTCTAATAGCGTCTTCTCCATTGACTGCATAATCAACTTTGTGACCCTCTTTTTCTAAATTGTATTTAAGTAAAGTTACGATGGGCATTTCATCTTCAACAATGAATAAATTTGCCCTCATTATCCTTTTGGTCGGTCTCCCTCTAAATAATCTCCTGTAATCAGAAAATAAACTTGCTCTGCAATATTGGTTGCATGATCTCCAATCCTCTCAATATTTTTAAGCATGAAAAGTAGTTGGGTTACTTTTTGTATATCGTTTTTATTTTTTTCTAAATGCTTTACTGCAGCTTCCATATTAGAATTAGTCATTTGATCTATTTCTTCATCAGAATTCCAAACATTTTCTGCTGTGTCTTTAGCTCTATGTAAATACGAATTTAAAACTGCATTGACTTGTTTTGATGCTTTTAAACCAGCTATTTCGAAATTTTTAGTAATATCATTAGGTAAATCAGTTCCAATTTTAGTTAATCGTTTTGAGATGTTTTTTGCTAAATCACCAATTCTCTCTAAGTCTGAAGAAACTTTTAAGGCAACAACTGTTTCTCTTAAATCTATTGCCATAGGTTGCCTTAAGGCAATCAAATTTACAACTTGCTCTTCTATATTTATTTCATACTTATCAGTCAATTCGTCATCTTTGATAGATTTTTCTGCTAAACTAATGTCTTTTTTAACTAAAGATTGAATAGTGTTTTCAAGCTGTTTCTCAACTCCAGTTCCCATTTTCACTATTGTATCTTTTAATAACTGAAGTTGCTCTTCGTAAGATTTTACAATGTGCGGTTTTTCACTCATTAACCAAACCTTCCTGTAATATAATCCTGAGTTTGCTGATTATCAGGATTTTTAAATATTTTATCTGTTGGTCCAAATTCTATAAGTTTTCCCAAATGAAAGAAACCTGTTTTTTGAGATACCCTAGCTGCTTGTGACATTGAGTGGGTAACTATCACAATTGTGACCTCTTTTTTAAGATCATCTATAAGTTCTTCAATTTGAGCTGTTGCTATTGGGTCAAGCGCTGAACATGGTTCGTCCATAAGAATCACTTCTGGACTTACAGATATAGCTCTAGCAATACATAGTCGTTGCTGTTGACCTCCTGATAAACCAGTTCCGATTTCATCAAGTCTATCTTTAACTTCGTTCCACAAGGCAGCTTTTTTCAAACTTGTTTCAACTATTTGATCCATTTCTTCTTTGCTCTGTGCAATACCGTGAATAGTAGGACCATAAGCTACATTTTCATAAATTGTTTTAGGGAATGGATTGGGTTTTTGAAAAACCATACCAACGTTCTCCCTAAGTCTCACAACATCTAACTTTCTTGAATTCAGTTCTAGGTTGTCCATTTTAATACTGCCTTCAACTCTACAAATTTCTATGACGTCGTTCATCCTGTTCAAGCATCTTAAGAAAGTAGACTTTCCACACCCAGATGGTCCAATTAAAGCTGTAACTTCTTTTTCTGCTATATCTATAGAGACGTCAAATAATGCCTGTTTGGATCCGTAATAAACATTTACATTTTCCGCTTTTATTTTACTCATTTAACTCCATTTCTTTTCAAATTTGTGTCTAACGATTTGAGCTGCCAAGTTCATTAAAATTAAAAAAGCTAGAAGCACCATAATACATGCAGATACTTTTTCAACGAAACCCCTCTCAGCACTTTCTGACCATATATATATCTGAACTGGTAAACTTGCAGCAGGATCAACTGGCGTACCAGGTATTGTATTCACAAAAGCAACCATTCCTATTAAAATTAAAGGGGCTGTTTCCCCTAAAGCTTGAGCCAAGCCAATTATCGTTCCAGATAAAGTTCCAGGCATTGATAGTGGCACAGTATGATGCATGGTTGTTTGCATATTACTTGCACCCATCGCTAAAGCAGCTTCTCTTATACTTGGGGGAACAGCTTTTAAAGAAGCTCTTGCAGCAATAATTATTGTTGGTAATGTCATAAGAGACAAAGTAATTCCTCCAACAAGTGGTGTCGATCTTGGTAAATTAAAAACTGCTAATAAAACACCAAGACCTAGCAAACCAAATACTATCGATGGAACAGCTGCTAAATTATTAATGTTTACTTCTATAAAATCTGTAAATTTATTTTTTGGTGCGAATTCCTCGAGATAAATTGCAGCTAACACTGCAACAGGAAATGAAAACGCTAAACATACTAGTATACTAAAAACTGTTCCCATAAACGAGCTAGCTATACCTGCTAGTTCTGCCTCTCTTGAATCAGGACTTGTAAAAAAACTAATGTTAAACTCTGATAAAATATCTCCTCTTTCATTAAGCATATCGTAAATCTGCAACTGGTAATCATTTACTCTTCTATTCTCCTCAGGAATATCTCTTGGATAATTTCCCTTATGAACTTGATCAACATCATCAGAAGCTGTTAATTTTATGGGCACTATTTTACCTAGATAGTCTGGATTTTTTAAAAGTAGATCTTTAACCTCTGCCTCATATTTATACGAAACCATTTGTATCAATTGACGATCCTCTTCTTCAGGAAGTCCAGGATCTAATGAGGTCATAGCTTTGTAAGCAACATCATAATAGTCTGCATTTTCTAAATCATCTTTTGATGGGCTTTCTGCATCGATTAAAAGTAATTCTTTATCATAATGAACTTCTGTTACTATCCAAGTTTTTTGGAAAGCTGAGTAACCTTTTGAAAATATCTGAAACATAAAAACTGCTAAAAAGCTTAAAGCTAATCCTATAGCTATTTTGCCATACCATTGAAATCTTCTTTCAGCGTTATATCTTTTTTTTAATAAATTTTTCTTAAAACTATTCATATTTTTCCCTATATTTTTTAACAACTGAAAGAGCGATTACATTTAAGAATAAAGTTACTATAAATAAAGATATTCCTAATGCAAAAGCTGATTGAGTTTTTGGATCTCCAAATTGTTGGTCTCCAATTAAAATTACTACAATTTGCGCTGTAATGGTTGAAGTTGATTCGAGTGGATTCATTGTAAGATTAGCCGCTAGTCCTGAGGCCATTACAACAATCATTGTTTCTCCTACCGCTCTCGATACTGCTAAAAGTATCGAACCTACGATACCAGGTAGGGCTGCTGGAAAAATTACTTTTTTTACAGTTTCAGATTTTGTTGCGCCCATTGCGTAACTCCCATCTCTTAAATTTTGAGGTACTGCCGTCATAACGTCATCGCTTAGACTTGAAATAAAAGGAATTATCATTACTCCCATAACTGCTCCTGCAGCTAAAGCGCTCTCCGCTGAAACTTCTAAACCCATAGCGTTACCAATTTCTTTAACAAAAGGACCGACGGTTAAAGCTGCAAAAAAACCATATACCACTGTTGGAATACCAGCTAAAATCTCAATAATAGGTTTCGCATATTTTCTTACGCCTCTTCCAGCATACTCAGATAGATATATCCCACTCAGCAAACCTATGGGGATGGCAACACACATTGCAATAAAAGCAATAAAAAAAGTTCCAGCAAATAAAGGCACAGCTCCGAAAGCATCCTTCATTAATTCAGGATCTGGTTGGCCATCTCTTACAAAAGTTTTAGCAGGATACCAATGAGTTCCGAATATAAAGTCAAAGATTTTTACTGCTTGAAAAAACCTAATCGCTTCGAATAAAAGTGAAAAAACTATTCCGATTGTAACTAAAACTGCGCCTAATGATGCAACAAATAACACCCATTTAAGAAAAATTTCTACTGGTTCTCTCATTCGATCATTTTTCTGAACAGATCTATACGCAAAACTCAGAGAGAAAATTAAAATTGCTAAAATAATTGCTACTTTAGCGCTGTTAGCTATTCCTTTTAATTGAATGTACTTATTAGCAGACTCATCTAGAAAATTAGTAATATTTCCCGTGTAAGTTCCTGCGGCTAATGCTTTAACCTTTGTGTAAATAAGCTGAAGCTCATTTTTAGTTAAGTTCTGATCAGTGTAATCTTGTAAAATAAATGTTTTAACTATTGATGGTTCAAAAACTGACCAAAGAGCAAAAATTATTAATGCTGGTGCAGCACACCAAGCAGCTAAATAATATCCATAAAATTTTGGTAATGCCGTAAGTCTTTGTGATGATTGAATAACTAGAGCTTTTTTTCTACCGAAATAATAACTTGTGAAAGCTAAGAGAATAATAAAAGTTACAAGTATTAAATTCATATTGAGCTTCCAGAGATAAAAAGGGGGTAAAATACCCCCTTTTTGTTTAATTGATACTACTACTTCTTAGCAGGCATGTTAACTAACTTCGTAGCGTTAGTTCTAGATGTTTTGTATAACTTGCCATCTAGAGGTACTAGCCCGATATCAGTTAAATAACCTTTATTACCCATAGCTTTTTTACTTGTGAACTCTTTTACGAATTCATGTAAGCCAGGTACAACGCCCACGTGAGCTTTTTTCACATAGAAGAATAAAGGTCTTGCAACTGCGTAACTGTAATCTTGAATCGAAGATAGACTTGGTTGACCACCTTCAATGCTTGCAGCTTGCAATTTATCTTTTGCAGCTAAGAAATAACTGAAACCAAAGAAACCGAACATTTCTTTGTCCGCAGCTAATTTTTGAATAATAAGTGAGTCGTTCTCACCAACTTCAATTACCGCACCATCTTCTCTTAACGCTTTATATTTAGCGCCAGCTTTTTTAGAAGCATCATCGATACCTTTTTTCATTACTAATGAATTCCAAGCATCTCTTGTTCCTGATGTTCCTGGAGGCACCATAACTTTGATAGGGTAGTTTGGTAATGATGGGTCGATATCACTCCAATTTTTATATGGATTTGGTACTAACGCACCATCTTTAGCAACTTCTTTTGCTAATGCTGCCCATAATTGTTTTTTTGTAAAGTTTACTGGTTTAGCATCTTTAGAATAAGCTAACGTTATTCCGTCGTTACCAACTGTAATCTCTACGATTTCTTCAACACCATTTTTTTGACATAGCGCATACTCTTTAGCCTTCATAGCTCTAGATGCATTTGTTATGTCTGGGTGCTCTGTACCAACTCCAGCACAGAATAATTTAGCTCCACCACCTGTTCCTGTTGACTCGATTACTGGTGTTTTAAATTTACCAGACGAACCAAATCTTTCAGCAACGATTGTTGCATAAGGGAATACAGTTGAAGAACCTACGATTTTAATCTGATCTCTAGCTTGAGCAGAAGTTACAACTAACATTGCAACTAATGAAGCTAAAGCGATTGATAGTTTTCTCATTGTTTATCCTTTCATTTATTAATTAATTAACAAACATTGGACTCATAGAATTAAGAGGACTCTTAATTATTACAGATATGTTACAAATTTATTAAAATGATAACTTTTTAGTTGAACTTTCTAGTTATCTCGATTTGTTGATAATCAGAGGCTAAAGACCCTCCGCAACTAAAAGGTCTTACTTTATTTTTAACTGCGTAGGATTGAGTTGGCTTTAATGTAACTTCTAGTTGTACAAAGTTAACTAATTTTTGTGTAAAACCTTTATCATATCTCCAAGCATTCCATTGTGTTGGAGCGGTGAATACTTCACTTAAATAAGATGCAGCTTTTGAGTGAATCATATTGCTCTCGTTTTGTCCTTTTAAAAGATTATTTTTAACTTTTTCAAAAATTTTTCTACATTTAATTGAGTCCACCATGTACGAGTTAGCATTTAAATGAGTGCTCATCGGTGCTGACACAATTAATTGAATTCCATCGTCTCTTCTAGAAAATAAAGCTTCAGTATAAATTGTAGATACATTTTTATTATCTACTTCAAGAACTAAATCGTTTTTAGCTTGCCTAAGATCGTTTTTAAGTCTTAAAAGTCCAAGATCAAAAACTGTAAGAGGTTGAGAACGTAAAGTTTTCTCAATTAAGTTTACATCTGCCTTAACAGTTGTAAAAATTAAAGTTAATAAAACCAGACTTATATAATTCATTAATCTAGTCATACTAAAACTTTAACTATTTTGCCGTCTATCTCAAGACAAAATTTAATAAAACTGTAATATTTGCTAAAATTTTGAAAAATGGACCTTTATTTCGGTGCCATTTTGAGGTTCACTTTTTATTTCTAGTTCTCCTCTATGCTGATTAACAATGTGCTTCACGATCGCCATTCCAAGTCCAGTGCCACCAACTTTTTTACTTTTAGCTGCATCAACTCTAAAAAATCTTTCTGTAATTCTCGGAAGTTGTTCAGTTGGAATTCCAATACCATTATCTTTAATGGACACGGTATAAGAGTCTCCTATTACTTTTCCGTTACCTTGCCCACAATTAACCTCGATCTTTTTATTTTTTTCTGAATA
>CAJXWI010000110.1 GCA_913062735.1 uncultured Arcobacter sp. | reverse complement strand
AAGATCAGCGTTAACATTATCTTTTCCTTCAAAATACTTTTCATTTGCTTTTTCAACAATTGTTTGGGATAGATCTTGTGTTGATAGTGCAATATTATTTGTTTCAAGGGCAACTGCTGCATTTTGTTGCGTTTGTTGATCAAGCTGTGTAACAGCATTATTTATTTGTTCAATTCCTTTTTGTTGCTCTTTTGAAGCCGTATTTACATCTTTAATTAAATCAATTGTTTTATCAATATTTTTATTTAAATTTTTATATCCAGATAACATATTTTGAGCAATATGCTTTCCTGAGTTTGCTTTAAGTGTTGCATTTTCAACAATAATTTTAATTTCACGTGCTGCATCTGCACTTCTACTTGCTAGGTTTCGTACTTCTTGAGCAACTACTGCAAAGCCTTTCCCCGCTTCACCAGCAGTTGCTGCTTCAACAGCTGCATTGAGTGATAAAATATTTGTTTGAAATGCAATTTGATCAATTACACCTATGGAATCATTAATCGCAGTAACTTGTTCATTAATATCATCCATAGCATTCATAGTTTTATGTGCTTCTTTTTCTCCTTCAATTGAAGATGTGGTAACTTTATTTGCAAAAGTAGACATTTCATTAATAATTTCAGAATTACTAATCATCGTACTAGTAATTTGTTCTAATGCAGCAGCTGTTTCTTCCAAAGAAGCTGCTGTTTCAGTGGATGACGTATTAAGCAATGCGGCATTCGTAAGTAAATTATCCGATTTACTTTTAAGAGTTAAGCCAATTTGTTTATTTTCCACTAACATCTTTGTAATTGCAATACCTAGATTATTAATATCGGAGCTGAGTTGGGCCATTTCACCTTGCATGTTATCATTAGAAACTCTACATACATAGTTATAGTTTGAATATTCATGAAGTACTTGCAAAATTCCAGAAATGTTATTATTTAAAATATCTAACATGTTATTTATTAGATTTTTCAATTCATTCAAGCCTTCATTATTAGTATTTGATTCAATTTTATAATCTAAATGTCCCTTATTTACTTCAGTTAATACATAAGCTGCATTTTGAATTAATTGCTTTTCATTTTCAAGTGAAATTTGTATTTTTTTAATATTCTCATTAACAACTTTTGCCATTAAACCAATTTCATCACTTCTATTATCTTCTAATAAGTCAACAGTACTTGTTTCTTTGTTTAAATATTTAAAGAACTTTAATAAGCCCTCATGGTTAATTTGTAAAGGTTTTATAACTGCCTTATTTACAAATGTATAGACAAAAAAACCAATTATAAAAATAAGAAATAAAGATATCGAGATAATCAAGTTTCTAATATTATTAGGTATCAATAATACTTCTTCTTCATCTATTTCAGCTAATATTGCCCAACTTAAATCTTGTCCAATTTTGATGGCTGTATAAGCAGATAAAATCGAAATATCATTACTGTTCTTTGTTATATCAATTCCAGTTTTTCCTTTTAACGCCTCAAGTACTGGTTTTGTATCAATTGAAGCTAAATCTGGGTTTTTAAAAGAGTTAACAATAGTATGTTTTTTTGGGTACAAAAAACTATCACTTCTTAATAATTTATCACTTCCTACTAAATAAACTTCTTCAGTTTTTCCAAACCCTTTTCTAAATTTTGAAATCGCATTTATTGGTTTATCACTAATTTGGAAAACAAGTACAGCAATAAACCTTTCATTTTTAATAATTGGTGTTCCTAGAAACATCATCGGAGCGCCAGAACTTGGCCCGTAAGGTTTCATATCCACAATAGTAGTTTTTTTGTTTTCTATGGTCTTCTTCCAAACTTTAGCTAAGCCTGTATTTTTATACTCACCAAATTTTAAATTTGTTCCATAATCAGCACGTTTTGCTTGTGAATATAATACCAAACCCGATTCTTTTGATAGTACAAAAACATCAGAATATTCATATTTTTTAGCGTAGTTTTGAACAAACTCCTCTCTATCTTCTCGACTAAATACAACCAAGTCGTCACTTATCGGAAATTTGTCTTTTTCTTTAAGTCCCAACATACTTTTTACACTCAGTAAATCAGATGCAAGTTTTCTGATATCTTCACTTTTTGACAGAACATTGATATCTGATATTTTTTGATTAAAAAAAGCCTCTATTTGAATCTTTTTGTTATCTCTAACTGTTATCAATTTTGAATAACTTGATTGCATTAATGCTTCTTTTGTTTTGATTACAGAAATGGAAGCAATAACCAAACCTAATAAAATTAAAGAGCAGATGCATATTGTAAGTATTTTCACTTTTATTGATAAGTTCTTCATATAAAATCCTTCAAAACAAGCTGTAGTATTTACGATTCAGCTATGTAATATAAGAATTTTAAAAGAATTATGTGATAAAAAAGTGATTTTAATAGGAATTTATTTGGAATTTTTTTTTATTATAATAAGTATAAAATCAAAAGAATAAATATCTATAGAGTAATTAAAAAGACCTATATCTCAGACTTTTAGATGAGTATTTATGAAGATAAGAGGAGTTATAGATTTAAATATAAAATGAGATAATTATTACTAAAAGAACATTAACTCACATTACCCCATGTTTTCTTAATATTTTAATGTATGTTCCATCAAGCATAATTTTTTGTAATCCTATATTCAAGTCACGTAATTTGATTTGGTAGTTTTTAGCTCTTTTTGATATTGCCATATACAAAATTTGTATACTAAGACTTTGTTTTATAAAAATAATTTCTTTTTTAATATTGGGAAATTGAATTATTAATTCTTGAAATCGATAATCATCAACCTCTTTACTGGCAACAACTAAATCAACTCTATTTTTATATAACATTTTAAGACCTTGTTTGGAGTTTTGCAAAACAAGTTTATTTAAGTAACTAGCATTATCAAACTCAACAGTCGTAATAAAACCACGTCCAACTGCAATTTTATAATTTTTCAAGCTAGAAAGTTCTCCTGTAAAAGTAACATCCTCTCTATCTTTACGTTTGAAAAAACCTTTTGTAATTTGTCCTATTGGCACACTATATTCAAAAAATGACAATCTTTCTTTTGTCCATCCAGCAGCATATAAACCATCATGATCACCATTTTTTGCCTCATGTAATGCTCTGGCCCAAGGTTTTATTACAACTTGAATCTTATAACCCTGTGGTTCTAAGGCAGCTTTTACAACATCTAATACCCATGATTTATTTTCTTTTATTAACTTTTCACTTATAAACGGGGGATAATCTAATGTAACAAAAGTAAATACTTTTTCTGAACAACTTGCATAAGTAATAAAAAAAAGCCCCATTAGAATAATAAGTTTCTTCATATTTTACCTTTTAGTTCAATGTTTAGTATAACAAGGATATTTATAAGTTTCTATTTAATAAATAACTTAACCAATAACTTTAATAACTTAAATAATGTACATTTCATATAAAAATAACATTGCAGGAATACTCAATAAAGATATTAATGTTGACAATAAAACTGTAAAACAAGCTTTTTGAGGTTTTGCATTTAACAGAACGGCAAAAGTAACTGTATTCCCAGCCATGGGGACAATTGAAAATAAAAATAGTATAAAATATATATCTTTATTAAAAAACCCAAAATACAGCCTATCAATAATTTGGATTATAAGCATAAAAGCTGGCCAAATTAAAAACTTATGAAAATAGGATATTGAAATATATTTCTTATCAAAACCATCTGATAAATTAAAACCAGAAAAACTCATTCCTAAAATCATCATTCCAAATAATCCATATACATATTTAATATATTCAAAATAAGGGACTACCACCTCTGGAATATTAAAACCTAACATATTAAGACTTATTCCCAAAATAAAAGAATATATTAAAGGAAGTTTCAGCATTTTCTTTAAACTTTGAATACTTGAAAAAGAACCTTTAGCAGTAACATAAAATCCAACTGTATATTCATACATGGTTGAAGCAATGGTTATGAAAATAAAAATATTTACATACTGCGGTTCTAAAATTATCATGGCTAAGGGTATTCCAAAATAACCAGTATTTCCAGAACCACAAGTAAATGCCAAGGTGTTTATTGAAGAATCACTCCAATGTCTTTTGTAGTTATGTAAAGCGTAAAAAGCACTAAGGGTACTAAAGGTAAAGATCATTATGGGAATTGAAATTAGCTGTAAACTAATTTCTATAGATAACGTAGCAAATAATATAACCAAAGGAGCCAAGAAATACACAACGATAAAAGCAATTTGTTCACTTTTAATTTTTAAAAATCTTGTTGCGAAAAAGCCAATCACAACGTTAAGATAAATTGGAATAATTTTAGAAATCAATGCAAAAAATATACTCATAATTTACCTTATTAAGTTTTATAATTTATCTTAAACTTTTAGCTCTCACACAAGATGCTTCTATCGCATTCATGAAAGCGTCTCTTACTTTTGCTTCTTCAAGTTTTTTGATTCCAGCAATTGTGGTACCTTTTGGAGAAGTAACTTTGTCTTTTAAGATGGCAGGATGTTCTTGTTCTAAGACTTTACCAGTCCCTTGAAAAAGTTTGGCAATAAATTTATAAGTGATATCTCTTTTTAATCCCATATTCACTGCACCATCACTTAGGCCTTCAGCAACAAGAGCCAACCATGCAGGAGCAGAACCTGCAAGTCCTGTTGCAATATCTAGTTCTTCTTCACTAGATAGCCAAAAACACTCTCCAATAGAATTTAAAATCTCAATTGAGATGTCTTTAAGTTTTTTATCTCCACACATTGATGTAGCAGACTCTTGAACTTGTGCTGCCATATTGGGCATAGCTCGTACATAGGAGTGAGAATTTATCTTCTCAATTAATTTACTTATACTCACTCCTGCAAGTATTGAAATAAGTCCCTCAGCCTTTCCTTGCACAAAAAGCCCATCAAGTGCATTTGGTTTGATAGCAAGTATTACAATATATCCATCTAAATTTGGGATACTATTTACAATTTCAACATTGGGAAACTGCTTTTCCAATATCCTTGATTTTTTTTCATTTCGCACAACTACGCAAATATCATGGGTTTGCAAGCCTTGAAGCATCGCTGCACCCATATTCCCAACGCCTATTAATAATAATTTCATTATTTCCCTCTTATTGTTCTAAAAATGTTATTTTGCTTGATAGTATATTAATACTTGTTGGTCGTAAAGGCGGTCTCGCTTTTATTGCACTTGTATCTTTAACTCCATTACTCATTAATATATTACGAACCAATTGAGAACATGTTTTCCCTTGACAATTCCCCATACCTGCACGTGTTCTTTTTTTAATAGAGTTTATACTAGTAGAACCATTTTCTATTGCTTCTTTAATGAAACCTATTTTTATATTTTCACATCTACAAATGGTTGTATTATCGTCAAGGTTATTTAGTTCATTAAGGTTGGCTTCTTGCATACTTGACAATAAGTTAGTAAACTTCATCATCTTATGTCGTTGAACTCTTAAATTGCTGGTTTTATTTTTGAAATTGGTTTTGCTAATTTTATTCAATTGATTTAAGACTGAATATGCACTTAATTCACCTTCAAGTTGAGATTTATCTGCCCCACAAATCCCAGTTGATGCGCCAATAGTAAAAATACCTTTTATTGATGTTTCTAGATAATCATCAACATCAACAATTAAACCACCTAGTTTTTCGTCATATACAGTTTTACATCCCGCAGTTATAGCAGCTTCAGTATTAGCAATCAATCCATTTCCAATTGCTAATAAAGATACTTTTTTTTCAAACTCACTTCCTTTAATAACATTACCGTCCCTGTCAACCTTTGCCAGAACAATACTTTCAAGTTTACCATTACCTCTTGCTTCAATAATTTTTGTATTATTTTTTGCTTTCATTTGTATTTTTAACATATCAGGAAGCAGTGCAAATAAATCAGATCTTTTATCTTTAGAAGACAAGGCAGATGTTAACATTGATAATTTTTTTGAAAAATTGTTTGAATCATAAAAATTAGAAATTTTTCCACCCTTATCTAACCACGTTGAAGCTGCTGCATAAGGTAATATACCACTTCCTGCAATTGTAATTTCATCTGAAAATCTTTTCCCACTTGTTTTTAACAAAATTTGTAATGCCCCTGTAGTCATGATTCCAGGAAGATCCCATCCTAAAAAAGGATGTACAATTTCACTGGCACCTGTGGCTAAAATTATTGTCTTAGGATTTAATCTTTTTAAACTATCATCTTTTAATTTAACAATCATTTCTTTTGTATTATTAATAAAAATCAAAGTAGATTCTTGTAAATAAGTCACAGTGCTTTCATTAAATTGTTTAACTAACTCTAATCCCTTTACGTAAGTTGGTGGGGTATTTGAATTTTTATTATTTTCGCTATATCGTATAAATTGTCCACCAGGAAGTACTCCTTCATCTATTACACAAACTTTTAATTTATATTTTTCTAAAGTTAGAGCAGCTTGAATTCCTCCAAAACCAGCTCCTACAATAACGACATCATATTCATTATTCATAATCCATAATCTCCATATCACTTTGAACTATTGTCTGACAAGCTAATTTGCTCTTGCCATCTTTTAATTCAATCAAACACTCTTGACACACGCCCATTCCACAGAAACCTCCGCGATTTCTATTTTGCGATTTTCCTAAAGTAAATATTCCTTCATTCATTAATGAAAAAAGCAGTAATTCACCATTATTAACTTTAAATTTAATATTTCCAATTTTAACAGTACTCGTATTCATTACATTATTCCTTTTCATCAAAACGTGCAGGATCAAAGTAACTCATGTCAAATTCTGGTTCAACACCATCAATCATTTCAGCAACAACTTTTCCTGTAATTGCAGATAATGTAATTCCATCACCTTCATGTCCACAAGCAAAGAAAAACCCTTTTACTTTCTCATGCTCTCCAATTAAAGGTAATCCATCAGGGGTATAGGGTCTTAAACCTGCAAAATCTCTAATAATATTTAAATCACCTAATCCAGGTAATGTTTTTGAAATACTTGAAGTGATACTTTGTAAACCTTTTACAGTACTTTCCCTATCAAAATCTACAAATTCCCTTGTTGAACCGATTAGTATATTTCCATTTGGTACTTGCTCAATGGCAAAGCCTGTACCTTTTGCTGCAATTTCAGGATCATATTTTGCAGCAATATATGTTGCAGATAACAATGGATAATCAAGCAACTTTCTCTTTGGTGAAGTAACAAGGATTTCACCTTTTCGTGGTTTTAAAGGAACCTCTAAATTTACCATGGATGCAATAGATGCTCCATATGCACCTGTTGCATTAATAACAATATCAGCCTCAAAGCTTCCATGAATTGTTACTACATCAGAAACGCAAGAGTCTTTAAGCTTAATATCTAATATTTTAGTATTTTGAAATAAAGTCGCACCCATTTCAGTAGAAGCTTGTAAAAACCCATGTGTAAGATTTAAGGGATTAACAATGGCATCATTTTTAGAAAAACTTCCTCCTAAAATATCATCTGCAACCTGGGGCACCATACTTTTTACAGTTTTGGCATCAAGCATATCAATAACCGCACCATTTTCTTTTTGTTTTGCAACATAATCTATAAGAATTTCCATCTCTCTTTGAGAAT
>CAJXWI010000109.1 GCA_913062735.1 uncultured Arcobacter sp. | reverse complement strand
TTGGAGCAGGTATCGTTGGGCAAGTTGCTGAGCAAAAAGAACCAATTTATCTCAATGCTATTGTAAATGAAAAATTAAGTGTTACTTCACTTTCAAATAATGAAAAAACAATGTTTTCTTATACATTACCTTTGTTATACCAAAATAAATTATATGGAGTTGTTGAGTTTGGATTTACGGAAAAAATAAATGATACTGTTATTCAGTTCTTAGAAGCTTTTCCTACGCCTTTAGCTACTTTTATATATACAAAACAACAAAATGAAAAAACTAAAAGTTATTTAAAATTTGAAAAAGCAAATAACATTGCGATGCAAGAACAACAACAGCAACTAGAAGAAGCAAACTCACAAATGGAAGAACAGCAACAGCAACTAGAAGAAGCAAACTCACAAATGGAAGAACAGCAACAGCAATTGGAAGAAAATTCTTCTGTCTTGAAAGAAAAGAATGAAGAACTTGAAACGTCAAGTAAGTACAAATCTGAGTTTTTGGCCAATATGTCTCATGAGCTTCGCACGCCATTAAATGCAATTATCGTATTGTCCAATATGCTTGAGAATAATAAATCCAAGAATCTTGATGAAGAAGAAATGAAAAAAGCCTCTATCATTCATAAAAGTGGCAATGAACTTTTATTGCTTATTAATGATGTTTTAGACCTTTCTAAAGTTGAGGCTGGAAAAATGATACAGGATAAAGAGCTATTTAGCTCAAAAAACTTAAGTAAAGAGCTAAATAACTTATTTTATACACAAATGCAAGAAAAAGATATTTTATTTACAATAAATGATAATTTTAATGCACAAATATACAATGACAAAACAAAAATACTTCAAATTTTAAAAAACTTTATATCCAATGCGCTTAAGTTTACAAAAAAAGGCTCTATTACTTTAGATATAAAAACACTAAGTTCAGAAAAATTTCAAATTTCAGTTAGTGATACGGGTATTGGAATTGCTAGTGATAAACTGCAATCTGTATTTAATGCTTTTGTACAAGCAGATGGTACGATCAGTAGAGAATTTGGTGGTACTGGACTTGGATTATCCATAAGTAAAAAAATGGCAGAGTTTATTGATGGAGAAATCACACTTGAATCTACTTTAGCAAAAGGATCAACCTTCACTCTAATATTACCAATTAGTATGCATAATGAAATAGAAGAAGAACTTATTAAAGAAACAAGTCCTGAAGTTACAAAATATACTTCTTATAAAAACGATGACAAAGAATTAAATGGAAGTAAAATTTTAATAGTTGATGATGACATAAGAAATATATTTATATTGTCTGAATTATTAACTTCAAATGGTGCAGAAGTTGTTATCGCCCATAATGGAGAAGAAGCTATTGGAAAATTAATAGAACATGATTATAAAGTTGATGTTATTTTAATGGATATAATGATGCCTGTTATGGATGGCTATGAAGCAACTCAACATATAAAAGAAAACAAAGACAGTAAACACATTCCTGTTATTGCATTAACTGCAAAAGCTATGCAAGAAGATAAAGAAAAAGCACTGGATGCCGGCTGCAATGATTATATTACAAAACCTATTGATACTAATTTATTGATCTCAATTCTAAATGGTTATCTTGGGAATAAATAATGGCATTGAAGATTTTAATTGAGGGTAATTTAAATACAAAAGATGCAAAATCCATACATGAGCAGTTAAATTCGGATTCAAGTCATAGTTATATTGATATAGAGTTTAAGGATACGGAGTACTTACCTTATCTGATTGTGAAGGATTTACTTACTTTAAAAAATAAATTAGAAATAACTACAACTAAAAAAACCTTGTACATGTATTTATTAAAATTAGGAATTAACAATGATTATAAATACAAACAACATTTTCAAAACACCCAATATATACAAAATGTCAAAGCAATTGCTATTGGAGGAAGTGCAGGAAGTGTTTCTTGCCTGATTGAACTTGTTAAAACACTTCCTTTTGTAGACATTTCTATTTTTGTTACTTTGCATATTTTACCGGATAGGGATTCTTTATTATCAAAAATACTTAAGGGAATAACAAACTATAACGTGCTTGATGTAGAAGATAAGTTAGTAATAAAAGAGTATACTATTTATATTGCCAAACCCAACAAACATATGGTGATTAAAAATAATTGCATATATTTGAGTGACGAAGAAGCCGTTGATTTTTCAAGGCCATCAATTAGTGTTATGTTTGACTCTTTAGCACATGAATATAAAAATTCACTTCTTAGCATCCTACTTTGTGGATATGGGAAAGATGGTTCCTCTTCTATGCCTACTTTGAAAAAATACAAATCAGAAATCATACTTCAGAACCCTGATGAATGCGAAGCAAAAGATATGTTAATACATGCCATAAGTAAGAGTGAAAACACACAAGTCTTAAACTTAAAAAATATACAAAGTTATTTGGATTTAAAATTATCCCCTTTAATAAGTATGGAAAGTGATATAAAAGATTTTTTACAAAAAATTTACGATATATATGGATACGATTATAGAAATTATGAATTAAAATCGATTAAACGAAGAATAGACTTTATAAGCTTGCAAGTGAATGCAAACGATTTTTCCCAGTTTAAACAAATGGTATTAAAAGATAAGAATATTTTCAATGAATTAAAAGCTGCATTTTCTGTTAATCTAACTGAGTTTTTTCGAAATACGGAGGTATTTAAAAAAATAAAGGATGAAATACTTCCTAGCTTAAAAGATTTAAAATACTTAAGAATTTGGTGTGCAGGTTGTTCAAGGGGTGATGAACCGTATTCTGTTGCAATACTTTTGAAAAGAGCAGGTTTACTTGAACATGCTCAAATTTATGCAACTGATATTAATGAAACCATTCTAAATGAAGCTATTAATGGAATATATCCTCTTGAATTATTTAATACTTTTAATGAAAACTACAATAAATTTGATCCAAATGATGATTTTAGGCAGTATTTTAATTTTAATGAAAAATACTTTGAAGTGAATAAAGAAATAAAAGAAAAGGTACTTTTTTTTAAGCATAATTTAGTGACGGATGCTTCAATTAATGAATTTAATATTATTTTTTGCAGAAACGTACTTATATACTTTGACAATGATTTAAAAGAAAAAGTATTTGAAGTGATGAACAAGTCTTTAAGTAAGGGTGGTTTTTTAGTATTGGGAGAAAGTGAAGCTATTCCAAAGAGATTCAACTATGAGAGAATAGGAAATAAAAAGATTAAAATTTATAAAAATAATATATAGAAATCTGCAAGAACTTTTAATTTTTTACTTAGATAAAATACTGCAAAGTTGTATACGAAAGTAGGGACTATACTTTTTTTATAAACTCTTCTCTTGTTTTTTAATTATTGTATAATTACTTATATAGGAGTCTTTTATGCAAAAAATATTTTTTGTTATTTTGTTTTTTTTATCTTCTTTATTCGCTTCTAAAAGTGTTGAAAATATTTATGATTTTGATGTTTTTGATATTGACAATAAAAAAATTTCCTTATCAAAATATAAAAATAAAGTGCTGTTAATTGTAAATGTTGCCAGTAAATGTACATTTACTTCACAGTATGAAGGTTTAGAAAAACTTTATACCTTATATAAAAATGAAGCTTTTATGGTCTTGGCTTTTCCTTCAAATGATTTTGGAAAACAAGAACCGGGTAGTAATGCACAAATTAAATCTTTTTGTAGCGTAAACTATGCAGTTGATTTTGATTTGTTTTCAAAAATCACAGTTAATGGCGAGAATACAAATGCATTGTATAAATATTTAAAAAATGAAGCACGAGGTATTTTCTCAACGAAAAGCATTAAATGGAATTTTACAAAGTTTTTAATTAATAAAAATGGAAAAGTCATTAAACGATATTCTCCCTATATCAAACCTTTTTCGATAGAAGAAGATATTCAAAAACTTTTAGCAGATAAATTAATTAAATAACTTTACTCCTCATGTTGAAATATCGATAAACTCAACATAATACACCTCAATTTAATTATTTATTCATAATACTAGGTTATATTAGGGATAAAAAAATTATGTTTGTCAGCTAATTTAAAACTAAAGTTAATCTTAAATGTAGTCTTGTAGTATTAAGTATTAAATAATTTAATTGCAAAAAGCAATTAAAATACTATTAAGGAGAATGCAATGTTAACATTAAGTATTAAAATTAAAGTAATTTTAGTGTCAGTTTTTGGTTTGTTTTTGATGGCAATCATTCTTGGAGCCTTTTCAGTAAATGAAATAAAACAGGTTCTTATAAAAAATAGTTTTGAGCGTTTAGATTCTGCAAGAGAGAGTAAAATCAATCAAGTTCATACATTTTTTGAAAAAATAGCAGTAGATATTGAAGTTTTATCCAAGAGTGAAAATGTAATTAATTTAGTTACTGAACTGGATACACTCAAAAATGATATTTCAATTAATAAAAAAGCCGCTTTCCCTATTGAAAATGAACGGGTGAAAAGCATTACCTCTCATCATGAAAAGTATTTCCAAGAATATATGAAAAAATATGGGTATTACGATATTTTTCTTATTGATGCTAAGGATGGACAGGTCTTATATACGGCAGCAAAAGAGTCTGATTATGGAAGCAATTTATATTATGGCCCTTTAAAAGATTCTCCCTTGGCAGAAGTTTTGTCAAAAACCCTAGAGAATAATAGAACTACTTTTATTGATATGAAGCCTTATTCTCCAAGCAATAATCAGCCCGCAATGTTTGTAGGAACACCTATTACTTATGAGGGAGATGTTTCTTCCCTTTTAGTTTTCCAAATTTCAGATAAACAGCTTAATTCTATTATGGATTTTAGAGTTGGTTATGGAAAAACACAAGAAGTATATTTAGTAGGAAAGGATTATTTAATGAGAAGTGATTCGTATCTCGATATTAAACATCACAGTGTTGCTGCTTCTTTTGCTAATCCTTTAAGTGGACAAGTAAAAAGTAAGGCAGTTTTAAATTCTTTTAAGGGGGAAACACACAGTGAAATAATCAAAGACTACAAAGGCGAGTCTGTTTTGTCTTCTTATCGTGGTTTAAAAATTGGAGAAGATCTTCTTTGGGCTATTGTTGCAGAAATTAAAGAAACAGAAGTGATGATGGAGCCCAATTATATACGAAATATTATTGTGGTAGTTTCCTTCGCACTCTTGTTACTTATTTCTTTTCTTGCATATTTTGTGATTATGCATAATGTCATAAAACCCTTAAAAAAATTTCAAGAAGGCCTCTTGTCTTTTTTCTCATATTTAAATAAAGAAAAAAAAGACGTGACATTATTAGAGCATAAAAATGAAGATGAAATTGGCATTATGGTTAAAGCTGTCAATGTAAATATAATTAGTACAAAAGAGAATATTGAAAAAGATCAAGAATTAATTACAGAAGCGCAAAAAGTAATGTCTTTGGTTAAAAAAGGCTCTTATTCAAGACTAATTAAAGGTTCCAGTTCTAATGAAAGTTTGGAGAATTTTAAAAATGATGTCAATGACTCTATTGAAAAAACCAAAGAAAATTTTGAAAATATTAATTTATTACTCGAAGATTTAAGATTAAATCCTAAAAATACAGCTAGTTTGTCTTCTCTAAAAGTTTCTACAAAATAGCCCCTGCTATCACCATGTATTTCAGGTTCACATACTATTACATCAGCTATCTTAGTTCTTATAAACTTCATGATAAATCCGCCCTTCTTGTGCTCTGCGTATCATGTATTGGCCATATTGATTTTTCTTTAAAGGTTCTGCTAATTCTAGTAACTTAGTTTTATTTATATAACCCATTTCAAAAGCAATTTCTTCTAGACAAGCAACTTTTAAACCCTGTCTATTTTCTATTGTTTGTATAAATTGGCTTGCCTCTAAAAGGCTTTCATGTGTACCTGTATCAAGCCAAGCATAACCCCGACCCATGATTTCAACTTTTAATTGTTTTTCACTTAAAAACATTTGATTCAACGAGGAAATCTCTAATTCCCCCCTATCACTTGGGCGTACCTTTTTCGCCATTTCTATAACCGAATTGGGATAAAAATATAAGCCCACTATTGCGTAGTTCGAATGTGGAATACTTGGCTTTTCTTCAATTGAGATTGCATTTCCTTCCTCATCAAACTCCACCACGCCATAACGCTCTGGATCTTTGACATAGTACCCAAACACAGTCGCTTTTTTATTTACTTCCGCATTTTCAACTGATTTAACCAATAAATCAGTTAACCCGTGACCGTAAAATATGTTGTCTCCTAAAACCAAGCAAACATTATCAGTTCCAATGAAGTCCTCACCTAGTATGAATGCCTGTGCAAGGCCGTCAGGAGATGGCTGTACAACATACTCAATATTTATACCTAAATCCGAGCCATCCCCTAGCAATGAATTATAATTACCAATATCGTTAGGGGTCGATATTATAAGTACATCTTTAATACCTGCCAGCATCAAGACCGATAACGAATAGTATATCATCGGCTTATCATAGATCGGGACTAGCTGCTTGCTGACACCTTTTGTAATGGGATAAAGTCGAGTTCCACTTCCACCTGCTAATACAATACCCTTCATAGTACATCTACCATAACTAACCCAAAAGCGAACATAAATACTTCCAAAATAACACCTGGTTAATACAAGCTTACTATTAATCGTAGGCACAAGAGAAGAGGTGACTAATCTTACTAAGACTGATCACAGTAATTAGTCTTACAAGTAAATTCATTTATAAAAACCTAAAAAATGACAGGAGAAATAGGCATTCACAAATATAGTAACTAATTATAAGACGCCCACCAATTCGGCTGGTACAGCAAACTTAAAATATAGCATTTCATCAGTTTTAATATTATTTTTGAAAGTATACGGCTAAGTAGTACTCGAGCTATTTGAAAGTAAACAACCTTAACAATAGTCATTCAAGTTTACAATCACTTAAACCTAGAGATAATGCCTCCCCCCAAGAAATCAGAATCCTACGGAAAAACATTATTTAAATTTTGAATGAAATAGACCTTATTGACTCAGAGCTCTAAGCCAACAAGGAAAACCTCTATTAAAAGCACTAATTAAAGGTCTTTACTCTTTTTCTTAATTATATAATTACACAAACACAGCACATCAATATCGGTAGATTTAAATGTCCTAATCGCATCGGTCGGAGTTTCCACGATAGGCTCGTCCGCTACATTAAATGATGTTTCTAGAATCAAGGGTATTCCCGTACGTTTATAGAAGGCTGATATCAAATCATAATATGGCTGATTAACGTCACGGGTTACAGTTTGAATTCTAGCAGTATTGTCTTCGTGTGTTATTGAAGGTACGAGTTCCGCCATTCCATCCTTTACATAAGCAGCCAATAACATAAATGGAGATTCCACATCCAATTCAAAAAAGTCTGACACACAATCAGCTAAAATTGACGGAGTGAATGGACGAAAACTTTCACGAAATTTAACTCTAGAGTTAAGAATATCTTTCATGTCCTTTCTGCGTGGATCCGCGATGATACTGCGATTACCAAGCGCTCTAGGTCCAAATTCGCTACGCCCCTGAAACCAACTTGTAATATGACCTAATTCGATATGCGAAGCAAAAATATCATACATA